>NZ_JBEZWL010000069.1:0-38303 GCF_040648015.1 Streptomyces sp. NPDC029216
GCGCTGGGCGAGGGGCTGTCGAACGCGGAGATCGCCGTACGTCTGGACATGGCGGAGGCCACGGTGAAGACGCACGTCAGCAGGCTGCTCGGGGGGCTGGCCGCCGTCGCCGCGGCGGGTGGGGCGTACGCGGTGCTGCGGCCGGCCGGAGGTGGCGGCGGCGGGACGGCGGGGACCCGTGCGGGGCTGGTCGTCACCCACCACTCCGGCCCCGTCGAGTCCGTGGCGTTCAGCCCGAACGGCAAACTCCTCGCCAGCGCGAGCAGCGACCGCACCGTGCGCCTGTGGAACGTCTCCGCCTCGTCCAGCTCCTCCCCCTTCCCCGACCGCACCGCCCCGGTGACGTGCGTGGCCTTCAGCCCCGACGGCAAGACACTCGCCAGCGGCGGCATGGACCGCTCGATCACCCTCGCCGACGTCGCCGGCCGGGCGAACAGGGCGGCCCTGGCCGGGAACAGCGGCGTACGGGCGGTGGCGTTCGCCCCCGACGGCAAGACCCTGGCCGGCGCCAACGACGAACACACCGTCGACCTCTGGAACCTCGCCGGCAAGACGCTCACCTCCAGCCTCAGCGGCCACACGGCGCAGGTCTGGTCGGTGTCCTTCAGCCGCGACGGCAGGACGCTGGCCAGCGGCGGCGAGGACAGCACCGTCCGCCTCTGGGACGTCGCCACCCGCACCACCACCACCCTCACCGGCCACACCGGCTACGTGGCCTCGGTGGCGCTCAGCCCCGACGGCAAGACCCTCGCCAGCGGAAGCGACGACAACACCATCCGCCTCTGGGACGTCGCCAGCGGCGCCACCACCGCCACCCTCACCGGCCACAACACCACCGTCCGGTCGGTGGCGTTCAGCCCCGACGGCTCCACCCTCGCCAGCGGCGGCGGCCGCACGATCCGGCTGTGGGACGTGGCCACGCGCACCAACACCGGCAAGCTGAACGGCCACACCGACTCCGTCGGCACCCTGGCCTTCAGCCCCGACGGCAGGAGCCTGGCCAGCGGAAGCGACGACTCCACCATCCGGGTGTGGCGGCTCTCCTGACGGCCGCCGGGCCAGCGATGATGTGGGCATGACGTACCGCCGCCGCCCGGCCTCCGAGAGCATCGACCTGCCCGAGGACCGCGGCTGCCTGCGGTGGGTGCTCGGCCTTCCCCTGGCGGTCCTGGTCTACCTGCCGGCCGCCTACCTCTGCTCCGTCAGCCTGACCCTGCGCCCCGACGGCCCGTACGACCCGATCCGCGACGACGTCCGGTTCACCGCGGCCGTCTGCGTGGCCCTGTGCTTCGCCGGGCTGCTGCTCACCGCCGTGCCGCTCTTCCACCGCACCCTGGGCCGCTGGTGGTACGCGGCCCCGTTCCTCCTGGCCTCCGTCGCGTTCCTGCGCGGCCAGACCGTCTGACGCCCGGCCCTCAGGAGCCGGCGACGGCCCGTTCCAGCAGGTCGCGGAGGACCCGCTGCTCCTCCGGCGCGAGACCCGCCACCGGCGAGTCCACGTGGAGGAGGTCGAGCAGCCGGGTCCGCAGCGCGGTGCCCTCGCCCGTCAGGACGAGGTGCTTGGCGCGGCGGTCGGTGGGGTGGGGGTGACGCTCGACCAGGCCCTGCTTCTCCAGCCTGTCCACGACGAAAGTGGCGTTGGAGGGCTCGCAGTTCATCCGCTCGGCGAGCTCCCGCATGGTCATCGGTCCGCTCATCTCCCGCAGCGCGGTCGCCTGGGCGGCGGTCAGACCGAGGGCCGTGGCCCGCTCCCGCACGTGCTCGGCGATCCGCTGGGCGAGCCCGTCGACCAGGCCGCACAGCTGCCGTTCGGCGACGGCCTGCGACTGCGGCTCCGGGGACTTCGTCATGACGTCCACCCTAACAACCCCATCAAGCCGAAATAATTACAGCTTGAATAATTCAAGCTTGATACTTATGGTGATCGCCGTCGCGCACCGCCACGACCTCACCAGGGAGCAGAAATGGCCGACTTGACGGCATCCACCCAGCAGAACGCCCGCCTGAGCCGCCCGTCGGCCATCCGCTCGATCCACCTCGGCGAGACGAAGGTGTCCTACGTCCCGGACGGCGACGTACGCCTACGCCCCCTGCGCCTGCTCCCCGACAGCACGGACGGGACCTGGGCCGCGCACCCGGAGTACCTGGACCCCACCGGCCACCTCGTCGGCAGCGTCGGCGCCCTCCTCGTCGAGCACGGCGGCCGCGCCCTCCTCATCGACGCCGGCTTCGGCCCGCAGACGTACGAGACCCCGGACGGCCCCCTCCGCACGATCCACGGCGGGGCGCTCCCCGAAAGCCTGGCCGCACTGGGCCGGCGCCCCGAGGACATCGAGGCGGTGGCCTTCACCCACCTCCACGCCGACCACCTCGGCTGGGCCTGCGAGTCCCTCTTCACGGGCGCCGAGTACCTGATCTCCGAGCCGGAGTGGGAACGCCGCGACCTCCTGGAGGCCCAGGGCATGGCCGCCCAGGCCGAAGCCCTCTCGCACCGCGTCCGCACCGTCACCGACGGCGAGGAGGTCTTCCCCGGCGTCCGCGTCCGCATCACCCCGGGCCACACGGTCGGCCACGCCGACTACGTGATCACCGGCGGCGGACGCCGTCTGATCGCCTTCGGCGACACGATGCACTCGCCGATCCAGGCCGCCCACCCGTCCTGGTCCTCGGACTTCGACCACGACCTCACCGCCACGGCCGCCCACCGCCACCGCCTGGTCGCCGAACTCTCCGAACCGGACACCCTCGGCTTCGGCGTCCACTTCGCCGACGTCGTCTTCGGCCACGTCCGCCCGGCCGCGGCCGGCACCGCCCCGGCCTGGCACGCCGTGGACGCCTAGCCATCCGGCCGCCGCCTGGGAAGATGGGAGGGGGATCGATCCCGGTCAGTGTCCGCCGCCCGGCGGTGGGCACTGAGCCCAGAAGGGCCGAGCTCATGATCATCTTTGGCACCAGCGTCTACCTGTACCAGCTCGCGATACTCATGCTGACCTGCCGCCACTGCGGCAACCCCGCCGCGCACACGGTCAGGAAGCAGGTCACCAAGTTCACGCTGTTCTTCATCCCGCTGTTCCCCGTCTCGACGAGGTACACGACGCAGTGCACGTTCTGCGGCATGGAGCAGGAGGTCCCCAAGGACTGGGCCGAACAGGCCGAGGCCCAGGCCCAGGCCGCGGAGGTTCCCGCCGCCGAGGCCTACGGCCAGTGGCAGCGGCCCGGGGCCTGACCGGACGGACCGGCCTCAGGCCAGGTCGGTGCGGGGGTCGATGACCCAGTCGTGGGACTGCAGGACGCGGTCGGCGAAGGTCACCTCCCGGCTCTCCAGGAGGCGGAAGCCGAGGGCGCGGCAGATGCCGTTGGACGGGGCGTTGGACGTGGCCGGATAGGCATGGATCAGCCCCCACCGGCCGTCCTCGCGGGCCAGTTCGAGCAGCGCGCGGACGCTCCGCTTCCCCAGCCCCCGCCCCTGGAACTCGGGGAACACCATCCAGCCGATCTCGGAGATGCGCTCCCCGTCCTCCTCGTGGGACCACAGGCTCACGCCGCCCGCGACCACCTCCGGCCCGGCCCCGTCGGGCACGATCATCTTCACCCAGTCGAGGTCGGCCGCGGCCCGTTCGGCATCGCGCCGCACCTTCGCCTCGATGCCCTCGCGGGGCAGCGGGCCTCCCAGATCGGCCATCATCACGGGGTCGCACCGCATCCGGACGTACGCCTCGACGTCGACCTCGCCGTACTCGACATCACGCAGCAGCATCCTCGTCACTCCCTCGCCTCGCCTCACCCCTGGTACGGCCGACCCTACGCCGCGAGGTCCGGTTGTTCGGGGGGCGGGCACGTCTTGCAGCGGCCGGGTTCGGGGGCCCGGAAGGCTTTGTCGCAGCCGTCGCAGTTCTGCAGGGGATCGGGCCGCCGGTGCGCCTGCCGCGCGGGCTCCTCACGGGGCAGCTCGGGCGGGACCCCGGCCTTCAGCCGGTATCCGATCAGCGCGGCGGGGCTGCGCACGTCGGCCGGCAGGCCGGCGGCGAGCACCTGCCGGATGGCCTCCGGCTCGGCCCCGCGCTCCAGCCAGGCACTCGCCCCGGGCGCGAGCCGGCGCACGTCCCGCTCGGACAGCAACAGCCGGGGGTCGTCCTGGCGCAGCCGGGCCAGCAGGTCCACGGCCTCCTGCCGCACGGGCCCGCGGGGCGCGGGCACCTCGGCCGGCGGCACGACCTTCGGCACGGCCACCGACTCCCGCCCGGACACGGGCTCCCGTACGGACACGGGCGCCGCGGGTTCCGACGCGCGCCGGGGCTCCGGCGCGGGCTTCGGTACCGGCGCGGGCCGGGGTTCCGACGCGGGCCCGGATCCCCGCGCGGGCCCGGCATCCGACACGGGCCCGGATCCCCGCGCGGGCCCGGGATCCGACACGGGCTCTGGTCCCGGCACGGGCTCTGGTCCCCGCATGGGCTCCGGTACGGGCACCAGCTCCGGCACGGCCGCCAGCTCCACGACGGTCTCCGGCTCGGGGACGGGTGCCCGGTCGGCCGGGGGCGTCGGCGGCGTGGGCGGTGTCGGGGGCGGCTCGTCCGGCGGCGGGGCCGTCTTAGGGCGGCGGTAGAACACCGTCCGCGTGATCAGGCGCCCGTCGCCGGTCCTGACGAGGCCGCGCTCCAGGTACCCCGCCGCCTCCAGCTCCCGCAGCCCGCCGGCGACCCTCACCTCACCCTCGGGGAACCGTTCGGCCAGCACCTTGATGCCGATCGGGCTCCCCTCGGGAAGCGACTGGATGTGCACCGCGAGCCCGATCGCCAGCAGCGACAGCTCGGGGTGCTGGGCGAGGTGGTCGCCCACCTCGATGGAGGGATGCGGGTCCTCCACGTTGACGTGAATGACACCTGATGTGACGGTCCCGGCGGGAACACGGGACGAGGTGCGCTTGGGCCCGTTAGGGTGCTTGGAAGCCATTGGGAAGGTGCTTACTTCCTACTTGGTCAGGCCCTCGGCCGGGATGCCAGTCCCGACGGGGGCCGTCTCATTTCTGGGGTTGCCGCGGCGAGCATATGCCAGCCAACCGCACTCAAATCCAGTCGAGTTGGCACAGTTCACCCGTGTGAGTGAGCGGGGCTCAGCGGGTACCAGGTGGGGTTGGTTGGGTGGGTTTTACCCACCCAACCAACCTGGTTGGTTTTGCGTCGGGCGCCCCCGGATCCCGGCCCTCCGCGTCACGGACCGCCGGGCAGGTCCACCTCCGCCCAGACGGCCTTGAGCGGCACGGGCCCCAGCCGCACCCCCCACCGGTCGGCCAGCGCCGCCACCACCATCAGCCCCCGCCCGCCCTCCGCGTCCGGATCCGCGTCGCGGGCGCACGGGACGCGGTCCCGGCGGGTGTCCACGACCTCGATCCGGAGCGCGGTGCCGGTCCGGGTGAGCAGCACCTGGAAGCCCCGCCCGGGCACGCGGCCGTGCGTCACGGCGTTGGCGGCCAGCTCGGCCACGATCAGGCCCGGCCCCTCCGCGGGCAGCCCCCAGGCGGCGATCGCCTCGACCGCGACCCGGCGGGCATGCCGGGCGCCGAGGGGGGTGGCGGGCAGTCGGATATCGAACTCGTGTGCAGAGCACCGGATTTGAGTATTCACGTCTCCCAGCGTCGAACGCCGCGCCTACCGTGAAGGGCGACATCGCCCGTGCGTCCGGAGTTTGTCCCGCGCTTGTCCGGCCCTGTCCCGGCTGTCTTGAAGCCCTTGCGGGCAGGCGGTGTTGAGTCATTTTCGGTTCGCGGAGGTAGACGCGCATGACGGTGGACGGCGACGGCACGGAAGACGCCAGCTGGAACGTGGATCCCGAGGACGAGCAGGGGGTGGCCGTCCTGGCCGCCCTCGGCCGCCAGCTGAAGGCATGGCGGGAGGAGGCGGGCATGCGGGCCGCCGACTTCGGCATCGAGATCGGGTACGGGGAGGACATGGTCCGCAAGGTGGAAGGGGGCAAGCGGATCCCGCGCCCCGAGTACCTCGACAAGGCGGACACGGTGTTGCGCGCGGGCGGCAAGGTCGCCGCCATGAAGGCCGACACGGAGCAGCTCCGCTACCCGACGAAGGTCCGGAAGCTGGCCAAGATGGAGGCCAAGGCGGTCGAGATCGGGGTGTACAGCATCCATGTGGTCCACGGGCTACTGCAGACGGCGGCCCACGCTCGCGCCCTGTTCGAGATGCGCCAGCCTGCCTATTCGCAGGACGAGATCGAGCGCTACCTGAGCGCGCGCATGGCGCGACGGGCCGTCTTCGACCGGGAGCCCGCTCCCACGCTCAGTTTCGTCCAGGAGGAGGCGTCCCTGCGCCGCCCCATCGGAGGCACAATGGTGTGGCGACAGCAGCTCGAACGCCTGCTGGAGGTGAGCCGGTTGCGATACGTAGCCCTCCAGGTGATGCCCGCAGACCGTGAGGTGCACGCCGGAATGGACGGCGGGATCGAGGTGCTGAAGTTCGGGGACGGCACCGCGGTAGGCCGCTCGGAAGGCGCATTCGCCGGACGGCCGGTCTCCGACCCCAAGCAGCTCCGGATCCTCGAACTGCGCTATGGCATGATCCGAGCCCAGGCGCTCACACCCCTGGAGTCTCGCAACTTCATCGAGGAACTGCTGGGAGAAACATGATCCACAAGCCCGAGCTGGACTGGTTCAAGAGCAGTTACAGCAGTGGAAGCGAGGGCGATTCCTGCGTCGAGGTGGCGCACAGCTGGTTCAAGAGCAGCTACAGCGACAGCGGCGACGTCAACGACTGCGTCGAGGTGGCCAACACCCCGGCCCTGATCCACGTCCGCGACTCCAAGGACACCGCCCTCCCCCACCTCACCTTCACCCCCACGGCGTGGACCGACTTCGTCTCGGACCCCTCCGGTCTCTGACGCACCCGGTGATACACAATGGCCCCTGCCACAGGGGCCATTGCTCGACCAGGGGGGACCATGAGGGCGGGTGAGCGCCTGGCCGGGCGGTATCGGCTGGATGTGCGGCTCGGGCAGGGCGGGATCGGTGAGGTCTGGCGGGGTTTCGACGTCCACCTCGGCCGGGCCGTCGCGGTGAAGGTGCTGCTGGAGTTCGACGCGTCCGACGAACTGCTGGGCCGGTTCCGGCGCGAGGCGGCCATCGGGGCACGGCTCCAGCACCCCGGTATCACCGTCGTCCACGACATCGGGCAGCACGAGAACCGGCTGTTCATCGTCATGGAGCTGCTGGAAGGCGAGGACCTCGCCCACCGCCTGGCCCGCACCCCCGGGACCGGGCTACCGCTTCCCGAGGCGCTCGATCTGGGGCTCCAGGCCGTGGAGGCCCTCTCGGCCGCCCACGCCCAGAAGGTGGTGCACCGGGACCTGAAGCCCGCGAACCTCTTCCTCCTCACCACCGACGGGCGCCTGAAGATCTGCGACTTCGGCATCGCCCGCACCGCCGACAGCACGGGCGGGCTCACCGTCACCGGCCGGGTCTTCGGCACGCCCGCCTACATGGCGCCCGAGCAGTGGCGCGGCGAGCACGTCGACGCCCGCTGCGACCTGTACGCCCTGGGGTGCGTGCTGTTCGCCCTGCTGACCGGGGCCCCGCCGTTCCCCGTCGCCGAACAGGCGTGGGTGCTGCTGAACGCCCACCTCAACGAAACCCCGCCCGCCCTGGACTCCGTACGGCCCGGGCTGCCGGCGGACCTCGTGGAGCTGGTGGCGTCCCTCCTGGCCAAGGACCCCGCCGAACGGCCCGACGCCCCGGCCACCGCGTCCCGCCTCCGCGCCCTCCTCGGCCCTGCCCCGGCCCCCGTGCCCGCCGTCGCCCCCGTGGCCGTGGCCGCGCCCGTGCCCGCGCCTGCGCCGGAGCCCGCACCGGTTCCCGTACCGGAGCCAAAGCCCAAGCCCAAGCCCGTACCGGCACCGGCACCGGCACCGACGCCCGAGCCCCTCTCCGCACCGGCCCCCACCGTCACCGCTGCCCGGGCGCCGGGGCTGCACACCGGCCCCACCGTCTCCGGCCCCGGACGGCACGCACCGGGCCGGACCGGCACCGGACGGGGGCCGCGCCGCCGGACGCTCGTGTTCGGCGGTCTCGCCGCGCTCGCGGCGGCCGCGGGCGGGACGGCCGCCGTCCTCCCCTTCCTGGACGGCGACGACGAAGGCGACGCCCCCGCGCTCCGCCCCGGGCCCACCCGCACCGGGCACGAGGCCTCCGTCGAGTCCGTGGCGTTCAGCCCCGACGGCAAGACCCTCGCCACCGGCAGCCGCGACCGCACCATCCGGATCTGGGACCTCGCCACCGGCCTCACCACCGTCGTCCTCCGCCACGACGCCCTCATCCGCTCGGTGGCCTTCGCCCCGGACGGCAAGACGATCGTCAGCGGCGGCGAGGACGCGAACGTGCTGCTGTGGAAGCCCTCCGAGCGGGTTCCGTTCGCGCTGCTGAAGGGCCACACGGCCCCGGTCCGGTCGGTCGCCTTCCACCCGGACGGCAAGACGGTCGCCAGCGGCGGGGAGGACGGGGCCGTCCTGATCTGGGACGTAGCCACCGCGCGTCGTACCTCCACCCTGCCCGGACACACCTCGGGCGTGTGGTCGGTGGCGTTCAGCCCCGACGGCAGCACCCTCGCGAGCGGCGGCGGCGACCGTACCGTCCGCCTGTTCGACCTCGCCGCGCACACCGGCTTCGTGCTCAAGGAGCCGTCCGGGGACGTGATGTCGGTGGCGTTCAGCTCCGACGGCGGCTTCGTCGCCTGCGGAGTGAACTCCGGGGCCGGCGCACCGGGCGACGGCCCCGGCAGCTTCGGGAACACCGCCATGGCCGGACCCCTCGGCGAGCTCCGGGTGTGGAACGCCCGCACCCGCGCGCAGACCACCTACCACTCCGGCCTCCCCTACAACGTCGCCTCGGTCGCCTTCCGGCCCGGCAGCAGCACCGCCCTCGCCTCCGGCGGCTGGGACTACGCGGTACGGCTGTGGGACCTGGGCGGCAAGACCCTCCCGGGCCCGGCCAAGGGGCACACCAGCCCCGTCTGGTCGGTGGCGTTCAGCCCCGACGGGAAGACCCTCGCCAGCGGAAGCGGCGACGGCAGCGTCCGCCTCTGGAAGGTCTCGTGAGCCGCTGAGCAGCGGGACGCCTTCCGGATGCGGCTCCGCGAGGGGGTCGCCAGACTGGCGGGGAGATGATCGAATCCCCCCGGGCCGGCCGGCTCCTCGCCCTGCTGCCGCCGGTGATCGCCTGGCTGGTCTCGAACCTGGTCACCTGGCTGGTGGCGCACGCGTCCGTCGCCGGGGACGGGTCCCCGGTGGCCTACTGGTCCACGGCCGGCCGCCGGCGCTGGGATTCCGAGCACTACCTCTCCATCGCCCGCGGCGGCTACGAGATGTTCCGCTGCCGGGAGCGGTACGCGAACTTCCCGGACGTGGTGTGCGGGAACGTGGCCTGGTTCCCCGGGTACCCCATGGCGGTGCGGGCGGTGTCCGGAACCGGGCTGTCCTACGAGCTCGCCGCCGTCGTCGTCACCGAGGCGGCGCTGCTGGGGATGTTCGCGGTGCTGTGGTGGCTGCTGGGCGGCGTGGCGACCTGGTCCACCGGGCTCACCCTCGCCGTCGGCACGGTGTTCCCGGGCGGGGTCTACTTCCACGCGGTGTTCCCGATCGCCCTCGCGACCCTGGCCCTGCTGGTGTGCGTCGCCGGGCTGGAGCGCGGGTCCTGGTGGACCGCGGCGGCGGGCGGTTTCACGGCGGTGGCCTGTCACCCGGTCGGCGCCGTCGCCGTCGTGCTGCTGCTGTCGAGCGGCCTGTTCGCGTGGCGCGGGGACGGGTGGCCGCTGCGGTGGGCGAAGGCCGGGCTGGCGGCGGCCGTCGCCGGGGGCGGGGTGCTGTGGGCCAAGTGGCTGATGTGGCAGGCGACCGGCCGCTGGGACGCGTACGAGACCATCCAGCGGGCCAGCTACGGGCAGGGCGACGTGCGTCAGCCCTTCGCCGAGATGGTCCGGGCCTACGGGGTCCCGTTCCGCACCTGGTACACCCCGCAGGGGCGGCTGCCCTGGCTGGTGGAACACGCCCTGGCCGCCCACCGGCCGCAGCTGTGGCTGAACGCCGCCTTCGCGGTGCTGGTCCTGGCGACGGCCGCGGTGCTGCTGGTGCGCGGGCGGCGGCTGTCCGTGGCGGAGTGGGCGGCGCTGGTGCTGACGGTGGCGGTCTTCCTCGTGCCGTTCGTCGCCGGTGCGCAGATGTCCTGGTACCGCAACCACGCTCAGATGTTCGTCGCCCTGGTCCTGGTCCGGCGCATGTCCCCGTGGGTGCAGGTGCCGCTGCTGGCGGCCTGTGCGGTCCAGTACGCCCTGCTGGGGGCGATGTTCTTCGCCGGGGTGCTGGTGTGAGCGGGGCCTGCGCGAGCGGGGCCGGCGGCTACCGCTCGTCCTCGGCGGTGTCGCGGGCGACGCAGTAGGTGGGCCGGGCCTGGACGGCGGTGTGGATGCGGGCCACGTACTCGCCGAGCATGCCCAGGCAGAACAGCTGGACGGCGCCGAAGAACAGCATGGTGATGATCAGGGAGGTCCAGCCGGGCAGGGGGTTTCCCGTGGCGTAGACGGTGAGGGCCCAGACGAGGAACCCGAGGCAGACCAGGGAGCTCAGGGCGCCGACGGCCGTGGCCAGCCGCAGCGGGACGGCCGAGAAGCTGGTGACGCTGTCGAAGGCGAGGAGGAGCATCTTGTGCAGGGGGTACTTCGAGGTGCCCGCCGCCCGCTCCGCGCGCTGGTAGGCGATCTGGCCGCTGGGGAAGCCCAGCCAGGGGATCAGCAGGCGGTAGATCTGCTGCTGGTCGGGGAGGCTCTTGAGGGTGTCCACGACGGGGCGGGACAGCAGCCGGAAGTCACCCGCCTGGGCGGGGACGAAGGATCCGGCCAGGCGGCGCATGAGCCAGTAGTAGGCGCCGGCCGTGCGGCGTTTGAACCCGCTGTCGGTGGAGCGGTCGGTGCGCACGCCGTAGACGATGTCGAGGTCCTCCGCCCGGGCGAGGGCGAGCATCTCGGGGATGATCTCCGGCGGGTCCTGGAGGTCGGCGTCGATGCTGACCACGTAGGCGCCCCGGGCGCGGCGCAGGCCGGCGGTCAGGGCGGCCTGGTGGCCGCTGTTGCGCCGGAGGGTGACGACGCGCAGCTGGGGCCAGCCGGTGCGCAGGTCCTCCAGCAGGAGGGGGGTCCGGTCGGTGGAGCCGTCGTCGACGGCGAGGACCTCGTAGGGTTCGCCGCAGCCGTCCAGGACCGGGCGGAGCCGTGCCGCCAGGACGGGCAGCACCTCCTCCTCGTCGAAGACGGGGACCGCGACCGACAGGGTGATCGGATCCCTGTGTGTGTCGTGCACAGCAATCATGATGCGCGAAGGGTCCGGGCCCGGCATGCGGAGGAAAACGCCGCGGCCCCCGCCCGGACGGGGCGGGGGCCGCGGTGCGGTGGCGGCGGTGCGTCAGGCGGCGACGGCGACCGGGGCCGGGGCGGCGACGGGCTCGTCCAGCGGGGAGGACGAGGCGGCGGCGTAGGCCTCCTTGTCGAGGATCCCCTCACGGGCGGAGACGAGGACCGGGACGACGGCCTGGCCGGCCACGTTGGTGGCGGTGCGCATCATGTCGAGGATCGGGTCGATCGCCATCAGCAGGCCGACGCCGGCCAGCGGCAGGCCCAGGGTGGAGAGGGTCAGGGTGAGCATGACCGTGGCGCCGGTCAGGCCGGCCGTGGCGGCCGAGCCGACCACCGAGACGAACGCGATGAGCAGGTACTCCTTGATGCCCAGCTGCACGTCGAAGATGTTCGCGATGAAGATCGCGGCGAGGGCCGGGTAGATCGCGGCGCAGCCGTCCATCTTGGTGGTGGCGCCGAAGGGGACGGCGAAGGAGGCGTACTCCTTCGGGACGCCGAGGCGCTCGGTGACCTTCTGGGTGACCGGCATGGTGCCGACCGAGGAGCGGGACACGAAGGCCAGCTGGATGGCGGGCCAGGCGCCCTTGAAGAACTGGACCGGGTTGACCTTGGCGACGGTCGCCAGGAGGAGCGGGTAGACGCCGAACATGACGAGCGCCGAGCCGATGTAGATGTCGGCGGTGAAGGTGGCGTACTTGCCGATGAGGTCCCAGCCGTAGCTGGCGATGGCGGTGCCGATGAGGCCGACGGTGCCGATCGGAGCGAGGCGGATGACCCACCACAGGGCCTTCTGGAGGAGTTCCAGGACGGACTCGGCCAGGTTCAGGACGGGCTGGGCCTTGGCGCCGAGCTGGAGGGCGGCGATACCGGCGACGGCGGCCAGGAAGACGATCTGCAGGACGTTCAGCTCGGTGAACGGGGTGACGATGTCCTTCGGCACGATGCCGGTCAGGAAGTCGATCCACGAGCCGTGCCGCTTGGGCTCCTTGCCGTCGGCCGGGGTGAGGCCGGTGCCGGCGCCCGGGTCGGTCAGCAGGCCGATGGCGAGGCCGATGCCCACCGCGATCAGCGAGGTGATCATGAACCAGAGCAGGGTGCGGGAGGCGAGGCGGGCGGCGTTGTTCACCTTCCGCAGGTTGGTGATGGACACCAGGATCGCGAAGAAGACGAGCGGGGCGACGGCCAGCTTGAGGAGCTGGATGAAGATGTCGCCGACCTGCTCCAGGGTGGTCTTGAGCCAGCTGACGTCCTGGCTGCGGGCTATCCACCCGAAGAGGACGCCGAGCACGAGACCGCTGACGATCTGGGCCCAGAAGGGGAACTTGAACGAGGCCTTGGCGGGAGCCTGGGCCTGGGGGGACGCGGACACGGCAATCTCCGGGGGACGCACGGACGTACGGCGGAAGGTTTCTGCGGGGGATGCGGTACGGCGGCAGCCGGAAGAAGGGCCGGGCCGGCCGGCGACCGCTGCTGCGGGCGCTTCAGCGGCAACAGCAACAGGCCGCGGACACGCGGCGGCAGAGGTCGACGTGCAGGCGCGCCACGAGCGGGAGGCTCGGGCTCATCGGGTGCGCTGCAGCGGTCAACATGCCGACACGCTAACACCTACGCTTTGAGAAACCCAAAGAGATACTTTGAGAACTGATCGTGCGGAGCCGGATCCGCCGGCCGCGCGCACCCCCGGGAACGCCGAAGCCCCGGCGCTGCGGGGGGTGTTCCCGGCGCCGGGGCCTGTCGGTGCGGTGGGGCGGTGCGCGTCAGCTCACGCGCGGGCGGCGTCGTCGGCCGCGTCCTCCTGGCTGCGGTTGGCGGCGAGCTTCTGCTTCGCATCCGCGACGCGTCCGGAGATCTGCTGGGACATCTCGTCGCGCTGCTTGCGCAGCAGGACGAAGGACAGCGGAGCGGAGAGCACCAGCGCGAGCAGCACGACCCAGGCGGGGTTGGCGTCGCCCAGACCGGCGGGCACCAGGCCGAAGTGGACCAGGACGGCGACGAGGACCAGACATCCGACGAAGATGCCCAGGCGCATCGCGGTGTAGCGGATCGTCGCGCTCGGCTTGAGGGACACGGTGACCCCTATCTTTCTCGTCGGAAACGTCGGATACGTCGGAACGTGCCCGTCCAGTGAAGCACGCCGGGACCCCGCCGGGGCCCGGCGGGGGTGGCCGCGGGGGCCTCAGCGCAGGGGCAGCAGCATCGTGATGCCGTCGCGGTCGTCGCCGGGGGCCACGCGGATGGCGCCGGGGATCCGGCCGACCTCCTTGTAGCCGCAGGCCGCGTAGAAGTGCTCCAGCCCGAGGCCGCCCCGGCACTCCAGGACGACGGCCTCGATGCCCTCCAGCGTGCGGGCCGCGTCGGCGAGGGCGGCCATCAGGGCCCGCCCGGCGCCGCGGCCCTGGAGGGCGGGGCGGACCATGACCGTGTACGCGTACACCCAGTGCTTCATCAGGCGGTGCGGGTTGAACGCGAGGAAGGCCACGGCGGCCACGGCCCCGTCCTCGTCGTGTCCGACCAGCAGCCGGAAACGGCCCTCGACCATCGCGACGAGGTGCTTGACGAGCTCGGGCCGGATGTCGTCGAGGGTGACGGGCGGGACGAAGCCGACGGCGCCGCCGGCGTTGGAGACCTCGGTCCACAGCTCGGCGATGCCGTCGCGGAGGGCGGGGTCGACGACGGGATCGAAGGTAAAAGTAAGGGTCACAGAGGAAATCTATCTATTACCTGTCGGCTCCGGCAACGGCTTTCGGCACACGAAAGGCCCCGGTCCGCAGGGGACCGGGGCCTCTCGGAGCCGGGGCCTTTCGGGGCCGGGCGGCGTCAGACGCGCATCGCCTGCGGCGTCTCGCGCAGCGAGGCGTCCGGGCCGGGGTACTCGCGGATGACCTCGTAGCGCGTGTTGCGCTCGACCGGGCGGAAGCCCGCCTCGCGGATCAGCTCCAGCAGGTCGTCGCGGGTCAGCTTGTTCGGGGTGCCGTAGTTGTCCGCGTCGTGCGTGATCTTGTACTCGACCACCGAGCCGTCCATGTCGTCGGCGCCGTGCTGGAGCGCGAGCTGGGCGGTCTGCACGCCGTGCATCACCCAGAACACCTTGACGTGCGGCACGTTGTCGAACAGCAGGCGCGAGACCGCGAAGGTCTTGAGGGCCTCGGCACCGGTCGCCATCGTCGTGCGCGCCTGGAGCCTGTTGCGGACCTTGCCGTCCTTCATGTCCACGAAGTCGTGCTGGTAGCGCAGCGGGATGAAGACCTGGAAGCCGCCGGTCTCGTCCTGGAGCTCGCGCAGCCGCAGCACGTGGTCCACGCGGTGGCGCGGCTCCTCGATGTGCCCGTAGAGCATGGTCGCCGGGGTCTTGAGCCCCTTCTCGTGCGCCAGGCGGTGGATGCGCGACCAGTCTTCCCAGTGGGTGTTGTGGTCGACGATGTGCTGACGGACCTCCCAGTCGAAGATCTCCGCGCCTCCGCCGGTGAGCGACTCCAGGCCGGCCTCGATCAGCTCGTCCAGGATCTCGGACGCCGAGAGACCGGAGATCGTCTCGAAGTGGTGGATCTCGGTCGCCGTGAACGCCTTCAGCGAGACGTTCGGCAGCGCCTCCTTGAGGGCGGAGAGCGACCGCGGGTAGTACCGCCACGGGAGGGAGGGGTGCAGTCCGTTGACG
Source organism: Streptomyces sp. NPDC029216 (assembly GCF_040648015.1). NCBI lineage: Bacteria > Bacillati > Actinomycetota > Actinomycetes > Kitasatosporales > Streptomycetaceae > Streptomyces > Streptomyces sp. NPDC029216. The sequence goes on from NZ_JBEZWL010000069.1 coordinate 15,055, forward strand.
ATGTGCAGCTCGGTGAGGTTCTCGTTCTCCATGGCCTTGGCCAGGCGGACGGCCTCCTCGATGCGCATCGTGTACGCGTCCTTCTCGCCCGGCTTGCGCTGGAACGAGCAGTACGCGCAGGAGGCGGTGCACACGTTCGTCATGTTGAGGTGGCGGTTGACGTTGAAGTGGACGACGTCACCGTTCTTGCGGATGCGCACCTCGTGGGCGAGACCGCCCAGCCACGCCAGGTCGTCCGACTCGTAGAGGGCGATGCCGTCCTCACGCGTCAGCCGCTCGCCGGAGCGGACCTTCTCCTCCAGCTCGCGCTTGAGCCCAGCGTCCATGCCGGTGTCTCCCTGTCTTCCCTGTCCCAGCCTGCGTGCAACCGCCACCCACCGTACTCTCAGGCGTCCTCGGGCAGCTCGCCGACCCGGTTCTCCCACTTGGTGGAGAGCACGATCGTGGTACGGGTGCGGGAGACGCCCTTGGTGCCCGAGAGCTTGCGGATGATCTTCTCCAGGCCGTCGACGTCGCCGGCGCGGACCTTGAGCATGTACGAGTCGTCGCCGGCGATGAACCAGCAGTCCTCGATCTCCTGGAAGTCGCGCAGCCGGCGGGCCACGTCCTCGTGGTCGGCGGCGTCGGAGAGGGAGATGCCGATCAGCGCGGTGACGCCGAGGCCGAGCTCGGCGGCGGCGACCGTCGCCCGGTAGCCGGTGATGACCCCGGCCGTCTCCAGCCGGTTGATGCGGTCGGTGACGCTGGGGCCGGAGAGGCCCACGAGACGGCCCAGCTCCGCATACGAGGCACGCCCGTTCTCCCGGAGTGCCTGGATGAGCTGCCTGTCCACCGTGTCCATTACGTGGAGCCTTCCATTATTCGGCGATCCTGCAAGTTTAGGTATAGAATCAAAGGCACACAGGGTCAACACCCTGTGAATCTTTCAACAGATCAATGACGATCTTCAGGAGTGGTTCACCGTGTACACGATCGAGATGGCCTACGCGCACATGCGACAGCTCCAGGAGCTGGCCAACCGATCCCGCACCGACCAGCCCGCAGCCGCCTACCGGAACGACAAGACCCGCAGGCCGCTCCGCGCCAAGAAGCGCTAAGCACGGGGGCGGGCGCTGCCAAGCTCCCCCTCCCAACGGCGGTACAGGCCGTGCGGCACCCCTGCCGCGTCGAGCACCCGCCCCGCGACGAAGTCCACGAGGTCCTGGATGTGCGTCGCACCCGCGTAGAACGCCGGAGAGGCGGGCAGCACGACCGCGCCCGCCTCGTCCAGCGCCACCAGATGCTTCAGCGTCTGCCCGTTCAGCGGGGTCTCCCGCACCGCTACCACCAGCCGGCGCCGCTCCTTGAGCGTCACGCTCGCGACGCGCTGGAGCAGGTCCTTCGACAGCCCGAGCGCCACCCCGGCCACGCAGGCCGTGGACGCGGGGACGATCAGCATCCCCTTGACCGGGTACGAACCCGAGCTCGGCCCGGCGGCCAGGTCCCCGGCCCCCCAGTACCGCACGTCGTCCAGGTCACCGGCCTCGAAGGTGCCCGGCTTGCCGTCGGCGCCGCGCGCCAGCCACTCGGCCAGATCCTCGCGCCAGTGCGCGTCCCGGAAGGCGATCCCGGTCTCGTCCAGCAGCGTGAGCCGCGAAGCCCGGCTGACCACCAGGTCCACCGACTCCCCCGCCGCCACCAGCCCTCGGATCACCGAGGCCGCGTACGGCGTCCCGGACGCCCCGGAAACCCCCACCACCCAGGGGGTGCGCTTGCGCTCAGTCATACCTCCGAGACTATCCGGCCACGCCCACGGCCCACTCGTTAAGGTGTGCCGGACGCACGACACGCCGCGGGGGACATGGCACATGGGTACGAACACGACGGACACGGCTGTGCCGGAATGGCGCCAGAGGGACCGCGCGGCGGCCGCCGCCAAGCTGATGCTGGGCTGGGTGGCCCTGCTGTGGCTGATCGAGGCGGTCGACTACGCCACGAGCCACGCCCTGGACCTGTACGGCATCAGGCCGCGCGAGACCGACGGCCTCACCGGAATACCCCTGGCCCCCTTCCTCCACTACGGCTTCGGCCATGTGGCGGGCAACAGCCTCCCGCTGCTGGTCCTCGGCTTCGTCACCGCCCTCAGCGGCATCCGCCGCTTCCTGACCGTCTGCCTGCTGGTCATCGCCGCCGACGGCCTCGGCGTCTGGCTGATCTCCCCCGCCCACACCGTCACCATCGGCGCCTCCGGCCTGATCTACGGCCTCTTCGGCTTCCTGCTGGTGCGGGGCTTCGTCGAACGCAAGGTCCTGGGCATCGTGGTGGGCGTGGCGGTCGCCTCGTACTACGGCGGCGGGATCGTCCTCGGCCTGCTCCCCCTGGACCCGATCGTCAGCTGGCAGGCCCACCTCTGCGGCCTCGCCGCAGGCGTGGCAACGGCCCTCTACTACCGCCGCCCGGTCCCCCGGCTCAGCTGACGGCGGAGGGGTCCACCGGCAGGTTGGACGTCTCCACGGAGAGCTTGCCGAGGCCGCTCTCGACGACGACCGTCCCGCCGTACGGGATCACGTCCCGGCCCCGATAGCCGTCGGGGCCCGGGTTCCACAGGGTCGTGCACTGCGCCTTGTAGGGGTCGAAGATCAGGTAGTGCGGGATCCCGCGCCGGGCGTAGGCCCGGTCCTTGACCTCGTAGTCGTTGCGGATGCTGCTGGGCGAGACCACCTCGACGGCCAGCTCGATCAGGTCGGGCGGGTAGGCGCTGAGGTTCTTGGCGACTTCCGCCTCTGGGATCACCGCGAGGTCCGGACAGAACTCGTTGTCGCCGTCGAACGGCACCGCCACATCGCTGAGGAAGCCCCAGTCGTCCGACATCTGAGCCTTGAGCGTGGTCCACAGCGCCCAGATGGTGGCATTGTGGGTCGGCTTCAGTGGACTCATCATGATGGCGCCCTCGACAAGTTCGATCCGGTGTCCGGGGAACATGTCCTCGTACCGGCTGAGCTGTGAGTGCAGGCGGTCGCTCTCCGAAACGGTCACTTCGGCCTCCCTGTCCATGCACTCGATGGTAGGCCGCACGCTAGCTAGAGGGTCAGACCCCGCACCACGAGATCGGCGAGCGCACACACGAACAGGGCAATGCCGATGAAGCCGTTGACGGTGAAGAACGCACGGTTCAGGCGCGACAGATCGTGCGGCTTCACGATCGTGTGTTCGTAGAGGAACGCCGCCGCGACGATCAGCAGGCCCAGCCACAGGAACGCGCCGCCGTCGGTGAGGAGGGCGTACGCGGCCAGCAGGGCCGTGGTGACGGCGTGGCAGGCGCGGGCCCCCCACAGGGCGGCCGGGACGCCGAAGCGGGCCGGGACCGACAGGACGCCCTCGGCGCGGTCGGAGTCCACGTCCTGGCAGGCGTAGATCAGGTCGAAGCCGCCGATCCAGACGCCGATGGCCAGGCCGAGGACCACCGCCTCCCAGGACCACTCCCCCGTCACCGCCAGCCAGGCGCCGACCGGGCCCATCGCCTGGGCCAGGCCCAGGATGGCCTGCGGGAAGTTCGTGAACCGCTTGCCGTACGGGTAGACCACCATCGGGACGACGGCCAGCGGGGCCAGCGCCAGGCACAGCGGGTTCAGGAGGGCGGCCGAGGCCAGGAAGACGACGAGCGCTATGCCCGCGCCCGTCCAGGCCGACCGCACCGACACCGCGCCGGTGACCAGCTCGCGCCCGGCCGTGCGCGGGTTGCGGGCGTCGAGCTCGCGGTCGATGATCCGGTTCGCGGCCATCGCGAACGTCCGCAGGCCCACCATGCACACGGTGACGAGCAGCAGCTCCCGCCAGTGCATGCGCCCGTCCAGCCGGAACATGGCGGTGAGCGCGGCGATGTAGGCGAAGGGCAGCGCGAAGACCGAGTGCTCGATCATCACCAGGCGCAGGAAGGCCTTGACCTTGCCCGGCGCCTGCGGCGCGGAGCCCGGGCCCAGGACGCCCTCGGCGGCGGAGGTCATGCGAGGCTCCCGCGGAAGTCTTCGAGGTCGGCGCGGAGCGTGTCGGCGTCCACCGCCGGAATGTCGAGGGTGACCGGCTCCAGTTCCTCGCCCTCCGGCGGGGTCACGACGGCGGCGAAGCGGCAGCCCTCGCCGGCCGGGTAGGCCTGCAGGCTGAGCACCTCGCCCGCGCCGACGACGAACGGGCCGCTCTCGAAGGACAGCTCGGCCAGCAGCCGGTCGGCGAAGTCCTCGGCCTCCGCGTCGCGCAGGCCCGGCAGCTCGAAGCCGCCGCCGTCGACGCCGTCCTGTTCCCACATCAGGGCCCAGACGGTGCCGGGGCCGGCGAACTCCTCCGGGCTCACGCCCGCCTGCTCCGCCGCCTCCCGGACCTCCGGGTCGGCCGGGTCCAGGCGCGGGCGCACGAGGGCCACGTACGTGATGTCGGTGCCGATGAAGAGGGCGGGGCCGCCCATCGCCGTGCTCACAGGCCGTACTCCTTCCAGCGGCGGTCCACCAGGGCCGCCGTCGCCGGGTCGGACTCGACCATGTCGGGCCAGCCGCCGTCGCGGGTGTAGCCCTCCTCCGGCAGCTTCTTGGTCGCGTCGATGCCCGCCTTGCCGCCCCAGAACTGCTGGTACGAGGCGTGGTCCAGGTGGTCCACCGGTCCCTCGACCACGGTGAGGTCGCGGGAGTAGTCGGTGTTGCCGAGGGCCCGCCAGGACACCTCGTGCAGGTCGTGGACGTCGCAGTCCTTGTCCACCACGATGATCAGCTTGGTCAGCGACATCATGTGCGCGCCCCAGATGGCGTGCATGACCTTCTGGGCGTGCTTCGGGTACTTCTTGTCGATCGAGACGATCGCGCAGTTGTGGAAGCCGCCGGACTCGGGGAGGTGGTAGTCCACGATGTCCGGGACGATGATCTTGAGGAGCGGGAGGAAGAACCGCTCCGTCGCCCGCCCGAGCGGGCCGTCCTCCGTCGGCGGCCGGCCGACCACGATCGACTGGAGCAGCGGACGCTTGCGCATCGTCACGCAGTCGATCTTCAGCGCGGGGAACGGCTCCTGCGGGGTGTAGAAGCCGGTGTGGTCGCCGAACGGGCCCTCGGGGAGCATCTCCCCCGGCTCCAGCCAGCCCTCGATCACGACCTCGGCGTTCGCCGGGACCTGCAGCGGGACCGTCTTGCAGTCGACCATCTCGATCCGCTTGCCCGCCACGAACCCGGCGAACAGGTACTCGTCGATGTCGCCCGGCAGCGGCGCCGTGGAGGCGTACGTGACGGCCGGCGGGCAGCCGAAGGCGATCGCGACCGGCAGCCGCTCGCCGCGCGCGGCGGCGACGGCGTAGTGGTTGCGGCTGTCCTTGTGGATCTGCCAGTGCATGCCGATGGTGCGCTTGTCGTGCCGCTGGAGGCGGTAGAGGCCGAGGTTGCGCACGCCCGTCTCGGGGTGCTTGGTGTGGGTCAGGCCCAGGTTGAAGAAGTCGCCGCCGTCCTTGGGCCAGGTGAACAGCGCCGGCAGCCGGTCCAGGTCCACGTCGTCGCCGGTGAGGACGACCTCCTGGACGGGCGCGGACTCGCCCTTCACCTTCTTCGGCGGCACGTGCACCATCGAGCCGAGCTTGCCGAAGGCCTCGCGGACGCCGATGAAGCCCTGGGGCAGCTCGGGCTTGAGGAGGCCGCCGATCTTCTCGCTGATCTCGCCGTACGACTTGAGGCCGAGGGCCTTCAGGAGACGGCGGTCGGTGCCGAAGACGTTCATGGCCAGCGGCATCGCCGAGCCGCGGACGTTCTCGAAGAGAAGCGCGGGGCCGCCCGTCTTGTTCACTCTGTCGACGATCTCCCCGACCTCCAGGTACGGGTCGACTTCGGCCTTGATGCGCTTGAGGTCGCCCTCCCGCTCCAGAGCCCGGAGCAGCGAGCGGAGATCGTCGTAAGCCATGGGCCCCAGTATCCGTCACCCCATACCCTGGAAGCGTCACCGGGGCCCGTGCGGGCCCGTCGCCACTGCCCGGGGAGTCGGTCCCACACCGTGCTGCGCTATCTGCCGTTCCTGCTGATCCTCGCGCTGACCATCTACGCCTTCATCGACTGCCTGAACACCCCGGAGGAAGAGGTCAAGAGCCTCCCGAAGGGGGTCTGGGTGCTGATCATCCTGCTGTTCTCGATCGTCGGCCCGGTGGTGTGGCTGCTGGCCGGCAAGAAGCGGACCCCGGTCGGCGACGGCGGCGGCTTCGGCATGGGCGGCGGCCGGGCGCGGCGCACGCAGTGGGTGGCGCCCGACGACAACCCCGAGTTCCTGCGCTCGCTGCGCAAGGACGAGGACGACGACAAGGGCAAGGACGACAACGGGTAGGAACGGGCGCGGCTACGTCTTGGTGAAGGAGGCGTAGGAGGCGCGCAGCTCCGACCAGCGGGTGTCCGTCCAGGACGGCCAGTCCGCCGGATGGCCGGCCAGGGCGGCCTCCAGCATCTCGAAGTGGTCGTGCCAGCCGGCCAGGCAGTCGAGGCGCTCCTCGTCGCTGCCGCCGCGCTCGTTCAGGAAGCGGATCACCGTCGAGTCGGTGCCGACGGGCTCCAGGTGGAAGCGGAGCCGGCCGTGCTCGGAGACCGTGTACTCCACGACCCGCTCGACGTCCCAGGCCGTGACCTGCCCCGACACCGTGGTGCCGGTGTTCAGCCAGCGCAGGGTGACGGCCCCGCCGAGGCGGCGTTCCAGCACGTCCGCCGCCGCCAGCCAGCTCTGCAACCCGTCGCCCGTGGTCAGGAAGGGCCACAGGGCCTCGTAGGCGTACGGGACGTGCAGCTCGAAGCGGATGAGCCAGCGGCCGGGGCCGCGCGGCTCGCTGGTGGCATGGCTCACAGGAGACATACCACCAGCGTCCCACCGACCGGGGTCAGACGCCCGCGTAGGAGTGCTTGCCGCTGAGCAGGATGTTCACGCCGTAGTAGTTCCAGATCCAGCAGGCGAAGGCGAAGAGCGCGAGGTACGCGGCCTTGCGGCCCTTCCAGCCGGCGGTGGCCCGCGCGTGCAGGTAGCAGGCGTACGCCACCCACGTCACGAACGACCAGACCTCCTTGGGGTCCCAGCCCCAGTAGCGGCCCCAGGCGTCGCCCGCCCAGATCGCGCCCGCGACGATGGTGAACGTCCACAGCGGGAAGACGGCCGCGTTGATCCGGTACGAGAACTTGTCGAGGGTGGCCGCCGAGGGCAGCCGCTCCAGCACCGAGGTGCGGAACCGGCCCGGGGTCCGCCCGGCCTCCAGGTGGCTCTCGTACCCGTCGCGGAAGAGGTAGAGGACCGCGCCGGCCGCACCGATGTAGAAGACCGCACCGCAGAAGATGGCCGTGGAGACGTGGATCCACAGCCAGTACGAGTGCAGGGCCGGGACCAGCTGGTCACTGGCGGTGTAGAGCCAGGTGGTGGCGATGCCCAGGTCCAGCAGGACGGTGGTGACCAGGATCAGGCCGAGCCAGCGGACGTTCTTCTTCAGCGCCAGCAGCGCCAGGTAGGCGCCGACGGCGACCGTGGAGAAGGTCAGCGAGAACTCGTACATGTTGCCCCAGGGGGCACGCTCCACCGACATCGCGCGGGAGACCACGCCCGCCGCCTCGATGAGGAAGCCGAGGACGGTCAGCGAGACCGCGATCCGCCCGTACAGGTCGCCCTTCTCGGTGCCGCCGGCCGCGCCGGGGCCGTCCGGGACGTCGCGCACGCCCGAGGCGGAGCGGGTGACGACCTTCGGCTTGTCGAGGACGGCCGTTCCGCCGCCCTTGGTCCGCACCTGCACGGAGGGCGCCGCCCCGGAGGCGGCCCTGGCGGTCGCGGTCAGCGCGGCGGCCGTACGGCCGACCTTGCTGCGGCTGCCGAAGACCCATTCGGTGATGTGCGCGAAGAAGGCGAGGGTGTAGACCGCCATCGACGCGTAGACGAGCTTGTTGCTGAGATCGGCGAGGCTCTCGTTCGTCGCCGCCGCGAGCAGCGTCATGCGCGCTCCCCTTCTTCTTCTGTGTTTACGGCTTCCGCCGGCCCGGCTTCCGCCGGGCTCGGCGCCGTCTCGTAGAGGGCGGCGGAGAGCACCGACAGCTCCTCGGGGAGCTTCGCGGACTCACTGCGGCCCAGACCAGCCATCTCGACGACGGTCACCCCGTCCTCTCCGCGCACGGCGCGGACCCAGATCCGGCGGCGCTGGATGAACAGGGACGCGGCCAGACCGCCGATGGCGACCACGGCGCCCGCGAGGGCCAGTCCGGATGCGGGCTGGTGGGTGACCGAGAAGGTGGCCCAGCGCTCGATGCCCTCGAACTTCACCGTGCCGGCGCCGTCGGGGAGGGTCATCGTCTCGCCGGGCAGCAGCCGCTGCTTGAACAGCTGCCCCTCGGGGTCCTTGAACTCCTGCATCTTGGAGGTGTTCAGCTGGTACACGTTCTGCGGCAGGCCCGCGTCCACGCCCAGGCTGCCGTGGTAGGCGCTGAGGGCGAGGACGGGGAAGTCCAGGGCCGGGAACTGGGAGAGCATCGTGCCCTTGCCGGCGCCCGCGAACGTCGGCACGAACATGGCGTTGAAGCCGAGCTGTTCCTTGTCGCCGTTCTTGTTGCGGTAGCCGTCCGGGACCTTGACGGCGCCGGAGGAGCTGAGGTTCGCGTCGAAGGGCAGCATCGGGACGGCGTCCCGGTAGACCACCTTGCCGGCGGGGTCGGTCACCGAGATGACCGGCGCGTATCCGTGGCCCAGCAGGTAGATCTTCGAGCCGTCGATCTCCAGCGGCTTGTTGACCTCGATCTCGGCCTTCCGCGGCTCGCCCTCGGCGCCCTCGCTGTAGGTGACGTACGCCTTGAAGTCGCGGGCGGTGCCCTTCTGCGGGCCGCTCTTCTCGTACGAGGCGTCGAACTTGTCCAGGGTGAACGAGAACGGCGCGAGGTCGTCGGCGGAGAAGAGGCTGCCGGACTTGAAGTCGTCGTACTGGGTGAGCGTGTTCGAGAAGCCCTTGCCGCGCAGGACGAGCTTGCCGCCCTCGGACTTGAAGAGCTGCCCGCAGGCGAAGGCCACCAGCATCACGATCAGGGCGATGTGGAAGGCCAGGTTCCCGGCCTCGCGCAGATAGCCCTTCTCGGCGGCGACGGCGCCGGCGGAGGCCTCGGTGCGGAAGCGGCGCCCCCCGAGCAGGCCCTTCGCGGAGGCCAGCACCTCCTCGGGCGCCCGGTCCGTACGCCAGGTCGTGTAGGCCGGCAGCCGGTCCAGGCGGCGCGGCGCCCCCGGCGGACGGCCGGTGAGCTGGCCGACGAACTGCCAGGTGCGCGGGACGATGCAGCCGATCAGCGACACGAACAGCAGGATGTAGATCGCGGAGAACCACACCGAGCTGTAGACGTCGAAGAGCTGGAGCTTCTCGGCGACCGGGACCCAGAACTCGTGGGTCTTCTTCCACTCCGCGACCTTCATCGCGTCGACCTGGGTCTGCGGGATGAGGGAACCGGGGATGGAGCCCAGGGAGAGCAGGAACAGCAGGATCAGCGCCACCCGCATGGAGGTGAGCTGCCGCCAGAACCAGCGGGCCCAGCCGACGGCTCCGATCCCGACGGGGGCGGCGGGGTTGTCGTCCACGGGGGCCGTGGACAACTGGGCGCGGGCGGCCGCGTCCTCGTTGGGCGCCTCGGCGGGCGCCTTGTCGGTCGTACTCATGTGCGTGTAGTCCTCAGATCCCCACCGTGAAGCCTCGGGTCCAGCTCTGCATCTCGTTGACGATGCTGAACCACATTCCTGTGACGAGCAGCAGACCGGTCACGATCAGCATGCCGCCGCCGATGCGCATCACCCACGCATAGTGCTTCTTCACCCACCCGAAAGCGCCGAGCGCCTTGCGGAAGGCGACCGCGGCGAGGATGAAGGGCAGGCCCAGGCCCAGGCAGTACACGACCATCAGCAGCGCACCGCGCCCGGCACTGGCCTGGTCGATGGCGAGGGTGTTGACGGCGGCGAGGGTCGGGCCCATGCAGGGGGTCCAGCCGATGCCGAACAGCACACCGAGCACGGGCGCGCCGATCAGACCGGCCGTCGGCTTCTTGTGGAAGCGGAACTCGCGCATCGTCAGGCCCGGGATCCACCCCATGAAGAACAGGCCGAGCACGATCACCAGGCCGCCCATGACCCGGGAGATGATCTCCTTGTTCTCGCCCTGGAAGACGTCGCCGAACTGGCCGAAGAGCGCGCCCGTCGAGACGAAGACGGCGGTGAAGCCGAGGACGAACAGACCCGCGCCGGCCACCATCCGCCCGCGCCGGGCCTCGGCGAGGTCGGCGCCGCTGACTCCGGTCACGTAGGACAGGTAGCCGGGGACCAGGGGGAGCACGCAGGGGGAGAAGAACGAGACCAGCCCGGCGAAGAGGGCGATCGGCAGGGCCAGCAGCAGGGCGCCGTTGAGGACGGTGGTGTTCGCACCCGTCTGCTCGACGGCGAGGAGGTGATCGAGGACCACGAGGTCACTGCTCCGCGAGGAGCGGGTCGATCATCGAGCGCAGCTGCTCCTCGTTGACCGCGACCAGCGTGCGGGCCGCGATCCTGCCCTGCTTGTCCAGGACGATCGTGGAGGGGATGGACTGCGCGTTCAGGGTGCCCTTGGGGAAGCGGAGCATCAGCTTGCCGTCCGGGTCGTACAGGCTCGGGTAGGTGATCCCGAAGTTCTGCTCGAAGGCGGCGGCGTTCTGCGTGCTGTTGTCGCGGGTGTTGATCCCGACGAAGGCGACGTCCTTGCCGGCGTCGCCCAGCTCCTTGGAGACCTTCGCGAAGTACGGGGCCTCCGCCCGGCAGGGCGGGCACCAGGAGCCCCAGACGTTGAGGACGACGACCTTGCCCTTGAGGGTGGTGGTGTCGAGGGTCTTCCCGTCGACGGTCGCGCCGTCGAGCTTCGGTGCCTCGGCCCGGTCGGCCTTCGCGACGGTGGAGATGCCGCTGGGGCCCGTCACGTAGTTGCCGCCGGCGGAACCGGCTGACGTGCTGCCGCCGTCGCCGCACGCCGTCAGGGTCAGGGCGCTCGCGAGGGTCACCGCGGTCAGCAGGATGGCGCGGCCGCTGGTCGAGCGGCGGCGGCGGGGGGCGCGGCTAAGGCTCATGTGAAAAGTTTCGCATGAGCGATTTGCCGATCTTCGGCACCCCCCGCCCACCGCTAGGCGCCGAAGGCCTTCGACTTGCCCTTGACCGGCTTGGCGCCCGCCAGCAGGTGCGCGGGGACCAGGTCCCGCGCCGGCTCGCTGTACCCCACCGACACCAGCCGGTCGTCCTGGTACGTGAACGACGTCAGCGAAGCCAGCGTGCACTGCCGCCGCCGCGGGTCGTGCCACAGCCGCCGCTTCTCCGCGAAGCTCCGCACGATCCAGATCGGCAGCTGGTGGCTGACCGCCACCGCCTCGTGCCCGCGCGCCGCGTCCCGGGCCGCCTCGATCGCGCTCATCATCCGCACGACCTGCTCGACGTACGGCTCACCCCACGACGGCTTGAACGGGTTCGTCAGGTGCTTCCAGTTGCCCGGCTTGCGCAGCGCCCCGTCACCGACGCCGAAGGTCTTGCCCTCGAAGACGTTGCCCGCCTCGATCAGCCGGCCGTCGGTGGCCAGCTCCAGGCCGTGGACCTTCGCGATCGGCGAGGCCGTCTCCTGCGCGCGCTCCAGGGGGGAGGCCACCACGTAGGTGACGTCCCGGTCCTGGAGGTGCTCGGCGACCCGGTCGGCCATCTGCCGGCCCAGCTCGGACAGGTGGTAGCCGGCCCGGCGCCCGTACAGGACCCCGTCCGGGTTGTGCACCTCGCCGTGGCGCACCACGTGGACGACGGTGATGTCGCTCATGCGGTCGCCTCCGCGGCGGCTCGGGCGGCGGCGGGCAGCGCGGCCGCGATGCGCTCGACGGCGCGCTCGTCATGGGCCGTGGACACGAACCAGGACTCGAACGCCGACGGCGGCAGGTAGACGCCTTGCGACAGCATCGAGTGGAAGAACGCGTTGAAGCGGAAGCCTTCCTGCTTCTTCGCGTCGTCGTAGTTGCGGACCGCGTCCGGGGTGAAGAACACCGAGAACATGTTGGACGCGGTCTGCAGGCGGTGCGCCACGCCCTCCTTGGCCAGCGCCTCCGTCACCAGGCCCTGGATCTGGCGGGAGACCGCGTCGACCTTCTCGTACGCCGCGTCGTCCAGCAGCCGCAGCTGAGCGAGACCGGCGGCGGTGGCGACCGGGTTACCGGAGAGCGTGCCCGCCTGGTAGACGGGGCCGGCCGGGGCCAGGTGGCCCATGACGTCGGCGCGGCCGCCGAACGCCGCCGCCGGGAAGCCGCCGCCCATGACCTTGCCGAAGGTCATCAGGTCCGGCTTGACGCCGTCGACCCCGTACCAGCCGGCCCGCGAGGTGCGGAACCCGGTCATCACCTCGTCGGAGATGTACAGCGCGCCGTTCTCGCGGCACAGGTCGGCGAGGCCCTGGTTGAACCCCTCGCCCGGGGTGACCACGCCCATGTTGCCGGGCGCGGCCTCGGTGATCACGCAGGCGATCTCGCCGGGGTGCGCGGCGAAGGCGGCCCGTACCGCGTCGAGGTCGTTGTAGGGGAGCACGATCGTGTCGCCGGCCTGCGCGCCCGTCACCCCGGGGGTGTCGGGCAGCGCGAAGGTCGCCAGACCGGAACCGGCGGCGGCCAGCAGCGCGTCGACGTGACCGTGGTAGCAGCCGGCGAACTTGACGACCTTGGCGCGGCCGGTGAAGCCGCGGGCCAGGCGGATCGCCGACATGGTCGCCTCGGTGCCGGACGACACCAGGCGCACCTGCTCGACGGGCTCGATCCGGGCGACGATCTCCTCGGCGAGGGCGACCTCGCCCTCGCCGGGCGTGCCGAAGGAGGTGCCGCGGGCGACCGCGGCCTGGACGGCCCCGATCACCTCGGGGTGGGAGTGGCCGAGGATCATCGGCCCCCACGAGCAGACCAGGTCGACGTACTCACGCCCGTCGGCATCGGTCAGGTAGGGACCGGTACCGGACACCATGAACCGGGGCGTACCGCCCACGGCACGGAAGGCGCGGACGGGAGAGTTCACGCCGCCGGGGGTCACGAGGGACGCGCGCTCGAAGAGCGTCTGCGAAACTGGGGCTTCATACGGGTACGGGTAGCTCACACCAGCCATGGTCTCAGAGGCCGCGACAGACTTGCGGAGGGGCGTTTCACCGCGCCGCCTCGGGGGAGGTCACTGCCATGATGATCAGGCTGCGTGGCGGGGGCCGCGAAGCCGGGGCAGGCAATACCAGTCGGGTGGAGATATGCAACGCGGTGGTGGACCGGGCGAGGGTACGGACGGCCTGGACCCGCAGCGCGCCCGTGAGGCCCGCCGCCGAGGCAGGCACCGCCGGGCCGCGGAGGCCGCGGAGGCGGCCGCCGCCAGTGCCGTCCCGGACCCCGTCCGCAAGCCGGACGTCCCCGACGCCCCGGACCAGCCGGACGACGGCGACGAGGACCTCCCCAAGGGCCGCGGCATGGGGGTGACCTACAAGTACTTCGGCGCCCCGGACGGTGCGACGGCCGCGCGGGTCCCGCAGACGATGCGGCCGGAGGAGCTCGGCGGCGACGAGCTCGGCATGGGCGGCATGTTCACCAAGATCAAGCCGGAGACGATGGCCGCGATGGTCCTCACCGGCATCGAGGGCATACCGCTGCACAAGGTGCCGCCGCTGGAACTGGTGGTGCTCCACCCGGACTACGCGGTGGTCAAGCTGCCGATGACGGTCGTCGACCCGCTGCGGGGGGTGGGCGAGGAGTCGGTGGGCGCGGCCGCGTTCATCTGGTCGACGGTGCCGGACCGGGGCGGGCCGCGGGACGCCTTCAACGTCTACCAGCTGCTGCACGAGTGGCAGGACTTCTCCCACCGCCTCCACGAGAACGGCCACCAGGCGTACTGCCTCGTCTGGCCGTGACCCCGGCCGGGGGGCGCCGTGGCCCGGGTCAGGAGACCGTGAGGACGACGCGCCCCCGCGTGCCCGGTGCGGCCAGGGCGGCGTGGGCCTTGGCGGCGTCAGCGAGGCCGAACGTCTCCGCGACGCGGAGCGTCAGCGCGCCCGAGTCCACCAGCGCGGCCAGCCGCCCCAGCTCCGCCCCGTCGGCGGCGACCTCCTGCACCACCACCCGCACCCCCCGCTCCCGCGCGGGCTCCGCTCCCGGGATCAGCCCGACATAGGCACCGCCGTCACGGACGAACGCCAAGGCCGCCGCGCCCAGCACCGCCGCGTCCAGCACCCCGTCCACCACCCCGGCGGGAGCCGACCCGCGGGGTACGAACGCCGTCGCGCCCAGGGACCGTACGAGCTCCTCGTCGCCCTCGCCCGCCAGGGCCGTCACCGTCAGCCCGGCCCGGACGGCCAGCTGGACCGCGAGGCCGCCGACCGACCCGGCCGCGCCGGTGATCAGCACCGAGTCCCCGGGGGCCAGCCCGAGCAGGTCCAGGGCGCGGGCGGCCGTCAGCCCGCTCAGCGGCAGTGCCGCCGCGACGGCCGCGTCCACCGACTCGGGCGCCGGGGCCACCGCCGAGGCGTCGAGCACCACGTACTCGGCGTGCGTGCCGAGCGGCTTGACCTTGCCGTAGTGCAGCCCTACCACCCGGCGGCCGGGGGTCCACTCCTGCGCGCCGGGGCCGGCCGCGTCGATCTCCCCCGCCACGTCCCAGCCGAGCCCGATCCGCTGCCCGGCCCCGCCGAAGACGCCCGCGCGGACCGCCCCGTCCACCGGGTTCACCCCGGCGGCCCGGACCCGTACCCGGACCTGCCCGGCCGCCGGCTCCGGCACCTCCGCCTCGGCCACCCGCACCTGCTCCGGCCCGCCGAAGGCGTCCACCACCACGGCCCGCATCGTCTTGCGCCCGGTCATGATCTCTCCCCGTTGTTTCGGCGGCCGGTTCAGCCGCCCCGATGACCACTAACCTACGGAGAGGTACTCTCTTTTCGTAAGTACGTACTTCGGAGTGCGTACCCGACCCGGAAGTGGGCACCCATGGCCACCCAGACCGCAGCCGCCCGCCGCGAAGAGGCACGTGCCGCCTACGACGCCTTCGTCAAGGAATGCCCCACCACCCAGCTCCTGGCCCGCATCAGCGACAAGTGGGTCGGCCTCATCCTCAGCGCCCTCGGCGAAGCCGAGAACGGCTCCATGCGCTACAGCGAACTCGGCCGCAAGA
Source organism: Streptomyces sp. NPDC029216 (assembly GCF_040648015.1). Lineage (NCBI taxonomy): Bacteria > Bacillati > Actinomycetota > Actinomycetes > Kitasatosporales > Streptomycetaceae > Streptomyces > Streptomyces sp. NPDC029216. Next base: position 30,211 of record NZ_JBEZWL010000069.1, read on the forward strand.
TCCCCGGCGTCAGCCAGAAGATGCTCACCCAGACCCTCCGCTCCCTCGAACGCGACGGCATCGTCACCCGCTCCGTCACCGCCTCCGTCCCCGTCCGCGTCGACTACCGGCTCACCGAACTCGGCGGCAGCCTCGGCTGCCTCCTCTCCTCCGTCAAGCGCTGGGCCGAGAACCACTTCGACGAGGTCAGCGCCCACCGCGAGGCCTACGACGCCACCACCTCCGCCTCCTGAACCCCCTCACGAAAACCGGCCGCGCCGCCCCCACCCCCGATGGCATGCTTGGCACCGTGAACGGTCCCGGTATTGAGCTCACCCTCGCCCCCGAACTGCGCCTCTTCGCGCCGCCCAGCCGGCGCGTGGACCGCGTTCCGACCGCCACCGACGGCGCCTCCAGCCTCGGCCACGTCGTCGAATCCGCCGGCGTCCCGCTCACCGAGGTCGGCCGCCTCCTCGTCGACGGCCGCGAGGTGCCCTTCTCGTACGTGCCCCGGGCCGGGCAGTCCGTCGAGGTGTTCGGCGTCGACCGCCCCCAGCAGGTCCCCGGCGCCCCGCTGCGCTTCCTCCTCGACGTCCACCTCGGCACCCTCGCCCGCCGCCTGCGCCTGCTCGGCGTCGACGCCGCCTACGACAACGAGGACCCGGGCGACCCCGCCCTCGCCACCCGCTCCGCCGCCGAGCGCCGCGTCCTGCTCTCCCGCGACCGGGGCCTGCTGCGCCGCCGCGAGATCTTCGCCGGGGCGTACGTCTACAGCGACAACCCCGACGACCAACTCCGCGACGTCCTCGGCCGGTTCGCGCCCGCCCTCGCCCCCTGGACCCGCTGCACCGCCTGCAACGGATCCCTCCGGGAGGCCGACAAGGACAGCGTGGGCGACCGGCTGGAGCACGGCACGCAGCGCTCGTACGACGTCTTCGCGCAGTGCACCGACTGCGAGCGCGTCTACTGGCGCGGCGCCCACCACTCCCGGCTGGAGCGGATCGTCGGCGAGGCCCTGGCCGAATTCGGCAACGGCGCCACCGTCTGACGCACCCCGGGGAGGACACCCCTCAGAACGCGTAGGCGTCCCCCGTGTCCAGCGCCAGCACCACGTGCTCGTTGTTGACGCGGTTGCGGTCCGTCGCCCCGCCGTTCCACCAGGTGTCGATCCGCACCGCCACCTCCGCCGGCCTCTCCCGCAGCTCCAGCACCAGCCCGATGTGCCGCCCCCGCCCGTGCTCGGGCAGCGGCCCCGTCTCGCACACCACCTCGCGCTCCCCGGCCCGCGCGCACCCCCCGGCCGGCTCCTGCACGTCCGCCAGGTCCGCCGACAGCCGCACCCGCACCGTCGCGTTCGCCAGCCCCGACGGCCCCTCGTTGTGCGGCACCATCCACACCCGCAGCTGCCCCCGCTTCAGGGCCACCCGCCCGTGATAGGCCACGTCGGCCTCCGGCCCGGCCCACGCACCCGCCGGCCCGGCTCCGCCCACCACCAGCAGGCCCGCCACCACCACACTCCGTACGGCACCACGGCGCACCGCCACCACCTCCTCGCGCGGACGGTAACCACCTCCAAGAACGACCGATCGGACCATCACACGAACGAGGGCGAGCCCACCCCCCATTCGCCACCGCTCCCGTACGCGCCCCGTCAGCACCCCGGCCTATGCTGGCCAGCGTCCGCACGCGATCCGTACGAACGAACGAGCGCACGGTGCGACCACACACCGCGACCGAACGAGGAGCCCCGCCCATGAGCACGCGCACGGCCACCCGAACCGCCGTAGTCACCGGCGCGAGCAGCGGAATCGGCGCGGCCACCGCCCGTCAGCTCGCCGCCGCCGGCTACCACGTCGTCCTCACGGCCCGCCGCAAGGACCGCATCGAGGCCCTCGCCGCCGAGCTCACCGACGCCGGCCACGAGGCCACCGCCCACGCCCTCGACGTCACCGACCGCCCGGCCGTCGACGCCTTCGCCGCCTCCCTCGACCGCTGCGACGTGCTCGTCAACAACGCCGGCGGAGCCATCGGCGCCGAGCCCGTCGCCACCGGCGACCCGGCCGACTGGCGCACGATGTACGAGGTCAACGTCATCGGCACCCTCAACGTCACCCAGGCGCTCCTGCCCGCACTCACCGCCAGCGGCGACGGCACCGTCGTCGTCCTGTCCTCCACCGCCGGCCACGCCACCTACGAGGGCGGCGCGGGCTACGTCGCCGCCAAGAACGGCGCCCGCGTCCTCGCCGAGACCCTCCGCCTGGAGATCGTCGGCCAGCCCGTGCGCGTCATCGAGATCGCGCCCGGCATGGTCAAGACCGAGGAGTTCGCCACCACCCGCTTCCGCGGCGACACGGAGAAGGCGGAGAAGGTGTACGCGGGCGTCGCGCACCCCCTCTCCGCCGACGACGTGGCCGACACCATCACCTGGGCGGTGACCCGCCCCAGCCACGTCAACATCGACCTCCTCGTGGTCCGCCCCCGCGCCCAGGCCTCGAACACGAAGGTCCACCGCGAGCTCTAGACCAGCCCGGCCGCCTTGAGGTGCGGCATCAGGGGCGCGGGCCTCAGCCCCGCGGCCCTGGCCGCACCCAGCGCCCGGTCCAGATCGGCCGCCAGCGTCGGCGTGAAGTGCAGCAGCACGATGTCCCCCGGCTTCAGCTGCGGGGTCGGGGGCGTCTGGCTCCAGGTGGTGAAGTCGTACGTCCAGGTGACGAGCGCCTTCACCCCGCACGCCTTGGCCGCGAGCCGCACCTCGTCGTTGACGGCCCCGTACGGCGGCCGCAGCAACTTCGGCACCTTCCCGAACGTCTCCGCCAGCTGCTCCCCGGCCCCGCACACCTCGGCGTCCTTCCCGGCCGCGTCCAGCGTGGTCAGATCGGGATGGTTCACGGTGTGGTTCTCCACCGACACCCGGCCGTCGTCCACCAGGTCGGTGAAGTACCGGGTGTCATAGGCGACGGCCCCCGGCAACAGGAACAGCGACGCCGGCACCCGCTTCTCCACGAGCACGCGCGCGGCCTCGGCATCATGCGTCCACCCGTCATCGATCGTAATGAACACGACCTCCTCCGAGGTCGGCACATGCGCCACAACGGCCGGCAGCCCCACCGAGGCCTGAGCCGCCCCAGCACTCCCGATCCCGAACGACAACGCCGCGAGCGCGGCGACGAACACACGAGTTCTCCACATGGCGCCACCCTGGTCTAGACCAACTCGCACCGTCAACCCCCGCACCGCAAGTGGAAGTTGCACGTCGCACAACCACACGGGGTCCGTACGGGTGAATCCACGCGAATCGTCAGCGGGCAGCGCTACGCTCCGAAAGCGTGAGCCGCGAAAGGGAGGAGGCTATGGCCGTGATGCAGCACGAGACCACGATCGCGGAAGCCGCCGATCGACTCTCCAGGGAGCTTCCCAGGCACCGAGTGGAGATTCTCCAGGGGAGGCTCACCGTGACACCACCACCCGCCGATGGGCGCCACGCCCGCACACCAAGCAGGCTCACCGTGGCTTTCCACGAGGCCGGTGCGATGAAGGCGGGTCTGGAATTCCTCCAGGGAATCGGCATCTGGCTGCCCACCGGGCCCGACGACTACGCCATCCCGGACTTCGCACTCGTCACCGACGACTTCCTGGACTTCAAGGGCCGGAACAACTGCTACTCGCCCGAGGCATTCCGCCTCATCGTCGAGGTGACCTCTTCGAACTGGGCGGATGACCTCGGCTCCAAGGTCGACTCCTACGCGAAGGCCGACGTCCCCTTCTACGTCATCGCCGACCGCCGCCACGACGAGGTCGTCGTCTGCCGTGACCCGCGCAACGGCACCTACCGCCTGCGGACCTCCCACAAGCGCGGAACCTCCATCACCGTCCCGGAGTACGTCGGCGTGACCCTCGAACTGCCAGTGGACCTCCTCCTCGACGGCGAGTAAAGGCCGGGCACATGCGAAGGGCCCGGACCGTGATCGGTCCGGGCCCCTTACGCACCCCCGTCAGCCCTTGACGCAGATGACCTGCTTCAGCTTCGCCACGACCTGCACCAGGTCCGTCTGCTGGTCGATGACCTGCTCGATCGACTTGTAGGCGCCCGGGATCTCGTCCACCACGCCCGCGTCCTTGCGGCACTCCACGCCCCGCGTCTGCTCCGCCAGGTCCCGCGCCGAGAACCGCTTCTTCGCCGCCGTGCGGCTCATCTTGCGGCCCGCGCCGTGCGAGGCGGAGTTGAAGGACTTCTCGTTGCCGAGGCCCTTCACGATGTACGAGCCCGTCCCCATCGAGCCCGGGATGATCCCGTACTCGCCGCTGCCGGCGCGGATCGCGCCCTTGCGGGTGACCAGCAGGTCCATGCCGTCGTACCGCTCCTCCGCCACGTAGTTGTGGTGGCAGCTGATCTCCTGCTCGAAGGAGACCTTCGCCTTGCGGAACTCCCGCCGGATGACCTCCTTGAACAGGCTCATCATCGCCGCGCGGTTGTACTTGGCGTACTCCTGCGCCCAGAAGAGGTCGTTGCGGTACGCCTCCATCTCCGGGGTCGCGGCCAGGAACACCGCGAGGTCCCGGTCCACCAGGTTCTGGTTGTGCGCCAGGCCCCGGGCCACCCCGATGTGGTACGCGGCGAGCTCGTTGCCGATGCCCCGGGAGCCGGAGTGGAGCATCAGCCAGACCGAACCCGACTCATCGAGACAGAATTCGATGAAGTGATTGCCGGATCCGAGCGTTCCGATCTGCCTTACCGCCCGGTCATGACGGAATTTGACCGCATCGGCGATGTAGTCGAACCGCTGCCACAGGTCGGCGTACCCCGTCTCCGAGAAGCCGTACAGCCTCGACGGGTCGACGGCCTCCTTGTGCAGCCCCATCCCCACCGGAATCGCCTGCTCGATCCGCGACCGCAGCTTCGACAGGTCGCCCGGGAGGTCGTTCGCCGTGAGGGAGGTCTTCACCGCCGACATGCCGCAGCCGATGTCGACGCCCACCGCAGCCGGACAGACCGCGTCCTTCATCGCGATCACCGAGCCCACCGTCGCGCCCTTGCCGTAGTGGACGTCCGGCATCACCGCCAGGCCCTTGATCCACGGCAGCCCGGCGGTGTTCTGCAGCTGCCGCATCGCGCTGTCCTCGACCGACGCCGGGTCCGTCCACATCCGGATCGGGACCTTGGCCCCGGGCACCTCTACATACGACATAAGACAACAATCCCCCGGAAAGCATCAGAAAAGTGTGAGTACGCGAAAAGCCGCGCTCATACCCCCAAACCAGACAGGGAACCGGCGCCGGCACCAGCGTGTGCGATAGACATTGTGTCCATCCGTGCCCAAGTCGCGGCAACGGAATTTCCCGAGGACGCCAAGGAAGCCAGGGGAGCGAGTGAAGCCGATGGACGTGGAGCGCACGCGAGTACGCCGTCGATTCCTGCCGGGCATCGCGATGCTCACCGTGCTCGTCGCCGGCGCGACCGGCTGCACCAGCGGCAACGGCATCGGGATCAGCAGCGACCAGAAGAACGGCGGCAGCACCGCCGCCCCCGCGCAGCCCGGGAAGTACCGCAGCCTGCCGCAGCCCTGCAAGGCCGTCGACGGCAAGCGGCTGCGGGCCATGCTCCCGGCCGTCGACTCCCTCACCACCGAGCAGCGCGAGCAGCTCTACGCCGGGACCGCGGAGGCCTCCTACGACGCCGACCGGCACGTCGGCTGCCGCTGGAACGCGCAGACGCCCGAGGCGACCCTGCTGCTGTCGGTCACCTTCGAGCGGGTGGTCTCGTACGACCGCGCCGCCGCGAGCGACGACGACAAGGCGCGCCAGGTGTACGTGCGCCGGCTGACGGACGCGCACCTGCCCTTCCCCGGGCCGACGGCGAGTCCCGGGGCGAGTGCGAGTGCGAGTGCCGGTCCCGGTCCCGGTGCGAGTGCCGCCGCCACCCCCCCGGCCGCGCCCTCCCCCGCGGCCTCGCAGTCCGCCCCGCCCTCTCCCTCCCCCACCGCCTCCCCCGAGCTCGGCTCGCGCGTGCTGGAGGGGCTCGGGAACGAGGGGTTCCTGGACGACAAGCTGGGCGCGGCCGGTGCCACCGCCGCGCAGGCCCGCACGGTGCGGATCGTCTTCCGTACCTCGAACGTCATCGTCACCGTCGAGTACAGCGTCCAGCCGTCCGCTCCGGGCAAGGTCCCGCCCGCCGCGGAAACGCAGGACAAGGCCCGTCAGTTGGCCGAGGCCCTGGGCGAGCGTTTCAACGAGTGAGCGCGCCGCTCCAGGGGGGCGTGCACGGCCCGCGTGACGGCGCGCACAGCAGGCGGGCTCCGGATCGGGCTACCGTTGCCCGGGTCCCACACCCCTGAAGCAGCACCCGAAGCACCACCCCGAAGTACCGAGATGTCCCCAACGTCTGAAGGAACCATGCACCGATCAGCCTCGCGCCTCACCCGCGTTCTCGCCTGCGCAGCCGTCCCGGTGATCCTCACCGTCGCCGGCTGCTCCTCCGACTCGGGGAAGTCCTCGGGCTCGGACTCCGGCAAGAAGTCCTCGTCGGCCTCGTCCGCCAAGCCGAGCTCCAAGGGTTCGGCCCCGCTGGAGAAGGTGGCGTTCGCGAAGCTGCCGGACCCGTGCAAGTCGGTGCCCGCCAAGACCATCGAGTCCCTCGTGCGCGACGCGAAGGACAAGAACGGCACGGCCGCCAAGTCGAACGACCTCGCCAACCGTGCCAGCTGCTCCTGGAACGGCCTGGAGACGGACGGCGTCAAGGGCTCGCAGTACCGCTGGCTCTCGGTCTCCCTCGTGCGCTACGACTCGCACGCCTCCCTGGGCAGCGGCAACAAGCGCGCGGAGGAGCAGTACACCAAGCAGACGGAGCTGGCGAAGACCACCAAGGACGCGCACGACGTCAAGGTCGAGCAGGCGGACGGGGTCGGCGACCAGGGCACGTCCGTGGTCTACGGGATCAAGAAGGACGTCGACTTCTTCAACACCACCATCGTGGCCCGCACCCAGAACGTCGTGATCACCCTCGACTTCAACGGTGCCGCCTACGAGGGCGCGGGCGCGCCCGACCAGGCGAAGCTGCTCCAGGACGCGATCGCCGCGACCAAGGAGGTCGTGACCTCGGTCGCCAATGCCGGCAACGACCAGGCGCCTTCGGGCTCCGAGTCCCCGTCGGGTTCCGCTTCGCCGTCGGCCTCGGCCTCGCCGAAGCAGTAGGGCCCTAGGGCGCGGGTGACGCAGGGTCACCCGTACGCTGTGCCTGCCTGTAGCTCGACAAGGGGAGGGGATCGCGAGTGGCCGCGATGCAGCTGACTCGTACGCACCGGATACTCGTCGGTGTCGTGGTCGCCGGAGCCGTCGTCATCGCGGGTATCGGTTTCGCGGGCTCGTACTCCGCGGTCCGCGCGCTGGCGCTGAAGAAAGGCTTCGGCAGCTTCTCGCTGGTGTTCCCGATCGGTATCGACGCGGGTATCTGCGTGCTGCTGGCGCTGGACCTGCTGCTGACCTGGATCCGGATCCCGTTCCCGCTGCTGCGGCAGACGGCCTGGCTGCTGACGGCCGCGACGATCGCGTTCAACGGCGCGGCGGCCTGGCCGGATCCGCTGGGCGTGGGCATGCACGCGGTGATCCCGGTGCTGTTCGTGGTCACCGTCGAGGCGGCGCGGCACGCCGTGGGCCGGATCGCGGACATCACCGCGGACCGGCACATGGAGGGCGTGCGGATCACCCGTTGGCTGCTCTCCCCGGTGCCCACGTTCAAGCTGTGGCGCCGGATGAAGCTGTGGGAGCTGCGCTCGTACGAGCAGGCGGTCGGCATGGAGCAGGACCGGCTGATCTACCAGGCGCGGCTGCAGGCCCGGTACGGGAGGGCGTGGCGGCGGAAGGCGCCGGTGGAGGCGCTGATGCCGCTGCGGCTGGCCCGGATCGGTGTGCCGCTGGCGCAGACGGCCCCGGAGGGGCTGGCGGCGGCGGGGATCGACCCGGTGCTGCTGCCTCCGGCGGGCCGGGCGACGGGTCCGGCGGTGGCTGCTGCCAGTCCGGCGGTGGCCGCGGCGTCGGCGGTGGCCGCGGGTCCGGCGGTGGCGGGCCCGGAGGCCGCTGCCGCCCCGGCCCTGCCGGCGGGGCCCACTGCCGGTGCCGGC
>NZ_JBEZWL010000070.1:0-38088 GCF_040648015.1 Streptomyces sp. NPDC029216
GCCCGACAGGTCTTTTTCAAAGGAACCTCATCCACCGGAGTGGACGGGGTATCAACTTCTGGCGTTGATTTTTGGCACGCTGTTGAGTTCTCAAGTAACGGACGCTTCCTTTGTTCCTGTTTCCAGGCCCTCCGGGCGCTTCCTTCGTTTCCAACTCTACCAGATCATTTCCGCGTCGTTTCCGACTTGGATTTGAATTCGGTGGCCGTTGGGGGCCTTTGCCTTTCGGCGCTCCACCACATTAGCGCGCATTCCCTGCAACTCATAATCGAGCCGTCGGATTCGAATTCGGGCACGCCGAAATCGACCCCGCCAGGGGCACGTCGTAGGTAGTGGGTTTGCCGCTCCCGCGGGGTCTGCGATGGCAGCGCCCCGTTCCAGCGGCTCGGGCTACGTTAGGCGTCCCCAAAGATCGAGTCAAGTTGCGCGGCGGCGCGGCGCGTGGGCCCGGTACGGGCTGACGGTCGGGTCGCCGGTGATCCAGTAGCGGTACGGGTGGGCCGCGCCGGCACCGCTGACTCCCGTGCGCGGGCCGTTGCCCACCTGGTCGGGAGGGGTGGGGGTGCCCGCCAGGAGGGACAGGGGGGAGTCGGGGCCCGCGCAGAGGTCGGCGCCGTCGAGGGAACGGTCCACGTCCAGGGCCGTGGCCAGGCGGGCCGGGCCCTTGGCCAGTTCTCTCGGGTTTCTGGCCGTAAGTCGACGTTTGGCGGCCAGGTCGGCGCCCGCCGTCACCTCCCCCGCGCGCAGCAGCACTCCGCTCGCGTGGCCCGGGGGGCCGCACACCAGGTTGAGGCTGAACCACATGCCGTAGATGAAGTAGACGTACGCGTGTCCGGGCGGGCCGAACATCGACGCGTTGCGGGCGGTGCGGCCGCGGTAGGCGTGGGAGCCAGGGTCGGCCTCGCCCTCGTACGCCTCCACCTCCGTGATGCGCAGTTCCATCGGGCCGTCCGGGGTACGGCGGACGAGGATGCGGCCGAGGAGGTCGGGGGCCACGGTGAGGACCGGGCGGTCGAAGAAGGACCGGGGCAGGGGCGTACGGTCGGGGCGCGCGCTCATCCGGCCGAGCGTAGTGGAACACGCGCCGGTGCAACCGGGGCCTAAGGTTCCGCAGTGGTAAGGGGTACGGCGGGCCGGACGGTCGGTCCGGTCGCCGCGTCCTTGGATGCGTATCCGTATAGGGGAGACAGACATGGGGTTCAGGAAGCTGCTCGCGAGCCTGGGGGCCGGTGGCGCTTCGGTCGACACGGTCATCACCGAGCCGAACGTGGTTCCGGGCGGGATCGTCCAGGGCGAGGTGCGGATCCAGGGCGGGTCCGTGGAGCAGCAGATCGAGGGGCTGTCGGTCGGGCTGCAGGCGCGGGTGGAGGTGGAGGGCGGCGACCAGGAGTACAAGCAGGACATCGTCTTCACCAAGCAGCGCCTCGGCGGTGCGTTCAAGGTGCAGCCGAACGCCCTGCACGTGGTGCCGTTCGCCCTGGACATCCCGGCGGAGACGCCGATCACCCACTTCGAGGGTCACCCCCTGCACGGGATGAACATCGGGGTGAGCACGGAGCTGGAGATCGCGCGCGCGGTGGACGCGGGTGACCTGGACCCGATCAACGTGCACCCGGTGCCTGCGCAGCAGGCGATCCTGGACGCGTTCCGGCAGCTGGGCTTCAGTTTCCGCAGCGCGGACATGGAGCGCGGGCACATCCGCGGCACGCGGCAGACGCTGCCCTTCTACCAGGAGATCGAGTTCCTGCCGCCGTCGCAGTACCGGGGGCTGAACCAGGTGGAGCTGACCTTCGTCTCGGACGGGCGCGAGATGGACGTCGTGCTGGAGATGGACAAGAAGCCGGGTCTGTTCAGCGAGGGCAGCGACACCTACCGCTGCTTCCAGGTCGGTCTGCACTCGTACGAGGGGACCGACTGGGCGGCGTACCTGAACCAGTGGATCGCCTCGGTCGGTTCGCAGCGCAACTGGTTCTAGTCTCGGCCCTGTAGGACTTCTTCGATCAAGGAGTACAGCAGTGACCGAGCGGAACAGGGCTCCTCTTCCCCACGCCTTCCACCCCGAGGTGCCCGCTTTCACGGTGACCAGTGCGGATATCGCGCCGGGTGCCGACCTGGGTGACGGGCAGGTCCTGTCGGGCGGGAACGTCTCCCCGCAGCTGCGCTGGGAGGGTTTCCCGGAGGGGACGAAGAGCTTCGCGGTGACCTGCTTCGACCCGGACGCGCCGACGGGCAGCGGGTTCTGGCACTGGGTGCTCTTCGACCTCCCGGCCTCGGTCACCGAGCTGCCGGCGGGTGCGGGCAGCGGGAAGTTCGAGGGGCTGCCGGCCGGGGCGGTGCACGTGCGCAACGACTACGGGACGAAGGACTTCGGCGGGGCGGCTCCGCCGGCCGGGGAGCGGCACCGCTACGTGTTCACCGTGTACGCGGTGGACCGGGAGAAGCTCGGTCCGGACGCGGACGCGTCCTGCGCCGCGGTCGGTTTCCACCTCCGCTTCCACACGCTGGGGCGGGCGCAGCTGATCGGTGAGTACGAGGCGCCGGCGGGCTGAGCGTTCTCCCGGCGTTTGCCCGGTCCTGGTCTAAAGGAGGCCGGGGCCGGGCATTTTTATTGCGTTGTCCCGCGTGGCGCGCGCGGCCAGAGTGGTTGCGGGCCTTGCCGCCAGGGTGGTCGCGGGCCTGCACACGGGAGGTGGGCGAGATGCGGGACACGCTGGTACTGAACGCGAGCTTCGAGCCGCTGTCGACGGTGTCGCTGAACCGCGCCGTCGTTCTGGTGCTCCAGGACAAGGCCGTGGTCGAGCAGTCACATCCCGAACTGCGTGTGCGTGGGGCCACCCTGGACCTTCCGATGCCCCGGGTCATCAGGCTCTGCCGGTATGTCCGGGTGCCCTTCCGAAGACATGCTCCCTGGTCGCGGCGGGGGGTGCTGGTCCGGGACCAGCACCGGTGCGCGTACTGCGGGAAGCGCGCGACGACCGTGGACCACGTGCTGCCGAGGGCTCAGGGGGGCGGGGACACCTGGTTGAACACGGTGGCGTCCTGCGCCGAGGACAACCACCGGAAGGCGGCGCGGACTCCGGAGGAGGCGGGGATGCCGCTGCTGCGGAAGCCGTTCGTGCCGTCGCCCGGGGACGCGATGCTGCTCGCGCTGGGGGTGGGCGTGCAGGAGGAGCTGCCGGAGTGGCTGGCGCGCTCCGCCTGAGTTCCGCCCGTCCCGTAGGCCCCGTTCGCCCCGCCCGCCGCTGTGCGCCGCGCGCGGGGCGACGTATTTCTTCTACGTCCTTCAGCGGAGCAGCAGTTGGACGATGGCCACGATCCCGACGGTCACGATGACGCCGCGCAGGACGGTCGGGGGCAGCCGGCGTCCGACCTTGGCGCCGATCTGGCCGCCGATGGTGGAGCCGACGGCGATGAGGAGGACGGCCGTCCAGTCGAACTCGGCGACGAAGAGGAAGAAGACGGCCGCGATGCCGTTGACGAGCGCGGCGAGCACGTTCTTGACGGCGTTGATCCGTTGCAGGTCCTCGTGGAGCAGCAGCCCCATGAGGCCGAGGTAGAGGACGCCCTGGGCGGCGCCGAAGTAGCCCCCGTACGCGCTGGACAGGAGCATGCCGGTGAGCAGGGCCGGGCCGCCGTCGGGGTGGCCGCTGTCCCCTCCGGCGGCTTCCTGGCGGCGGCGCAGGGCCGCGGCGAGCTTCGGCTGGAGGACGACGAGGACGAGGGCCAGGCCGATGAGGACGGGCACGATCGTGTCGAAGGAGTCCGACGGCAGGGTCAGGAGCAGGACGGCTCCGGCGAGCCCGCCGACGAGGGAGACGGCGCCGAGCCGCAGGATGCGGCCGCGCTGTCCCCGGAGCTCCTTGCGGTAGCCGATGGCCCCGCTGAGGGATCCGGGCACCAGGCCGAGGGTGTTGGAGACGTTGGCGGTCACCGGTGGCAGGCCGGTGGCGAGGAGCACCGGGAAGGTGATCAGGGTGCCGGAACCGACGATGGTGTTGATGGTGCCTGCGCCGATTCCGGCGGCGAAGACCGCGAGTGATTCCCAGATGGTCATGGACATGGACATGGACGGAGCCATCCCCTTTGCGTGAGTGAGTCGCCTCCCCGCCATGAAGGTCGAGGGGCCTCACCGATCATGCACGAAGGGGGGCGGCGTCAGTCGATGGGGGGCTGTTCCCGGCGCTCCGGTCCGGTGCCGGTCTCGGGGGCTCCCTTGCCGGGGTTCTGCGGGTTGAAGCCGGTCGAACCGCCGCCCAGGGGGCCGAAGTTGCCCATGGCGCCCGAGAGGCCCTTGAGCGCGTCCCCGATCTCGCTGGGCACGATCCAGAGCTTGTTGGCGTCGCCCTCGGCGATCTTCGGGAGCATCTGGAGGTACTGGTAGGCGAGGAGCTTCTGGTCGGCGTCGCCGGCGTGGATGGACTCGAAGACCGTGCGGATGGCCTGGGCCTCGCCCTCGGCCTTGAGGGCGGCGGCCTTGGCCTCGCCCTCGGCGCGCAGGATGGAGGACTGCTTCTCACCCTCGGCGCGCAGGATCTCCGACTGCCGGACGCCCTCGGCCTGGAGGATGGCGGCGCGCTTGTCGCGGTCGGCGCGCATCTGCTTCTCCATCGAGTCCTGGATGGAGGTCGGCGGCTCGATGGCCTTGAGCTCGACGCGGTTGACGCGGATGCCCCACTTGCCGGTGGCCTCGTCGAGGACTCCGCGGAGGGCGGCGTTGATCTCCTCGCGGGAGGTGAGGGTCCGCTCCAGGTCCATGCCGCCGATGATGTTGCGCAGCGTGGTGACGGTGAGCTGTTCGATGGCCTGGATGTAGCTGGCCACTTCGTAGGTCGCGGCGCGGGCGTCGGTCACCTGGTAGTAGATGACGGTGTCGATGTTGACGACCAGGTTGTCCTGGGTGATGACCGGCTGCGGCGGGAAGGGGACGACCTGTTCGCGGAGGTCGATCCGGTTGCGGATGGAGTCGATGAACGGGACGACGATGTTGAGGCCCGCGTTGAGGGTGCGGGTGTAGCGGCCGAACCGTTCGACGATGGCGGCGCTGGCCTGCGGGATCACCTGGATCGTCTTGACCAGGGCGATGAAGACCAGTACCACCAGGATGATCAGGACGATGATGATCGGTTGCATGCGGTTCCCCGTGCCCTTCCGGCTGTCTGTGCTGCCCCGTTGAGCGGAGTCTCGCAGACCCCGGGGCCGCGGGTGGGCTGCTTGCTCACATGACGACCGCGGTCGCTCCGTCGATGTCCACGACGTCGACGGACTGGCCGGGTTCGAAACTGCTGTGCGTGTCGAGGGTGCGGGCGGACCAGACCTCGCCGGCGAGCTTGATGCGGCCGCCGCTGCCGTCGACCCGTTCGAGTACGACGGCGGTTCTGCCCTTCAACGCCTCGATGCCGGTGCGGTGTTGGGGCCGCTGGTCGCGGTGCCGGTTGGCGATCGGCCGGACGACGGCGATCAGCGCGACCGACACGATGACGAAGACCAGGACCTGGCTCACCGCTCCGGCGCCGAGGGCCGCCGTGACGGCGGCGGCGACGGCGCCGACGGCGAACATGCCGAACTCCGGCATCGCGGTGAGGACGAGGGGGATGCCCAGTCCGACCGCGCCGATGAGCCACCACACCCATGCGTCGATGTCCACATGGTCATGGTAGGTCGGGTGGGCGCGGCCTGGACAGGGCGCGACGGCCGTCCTCCGGGCGCCGGGGTCCGCTTGCTGCTAGCGCAGGGGCAGGCCCTGGGCGGTCCAGCGGTCGTGCTCGTTGCGCTCGACGACGAGCGGGAGCCCGAAGCAGAGGGAGAGGTTGCGCGAGGTCAGTTCCAGGTCGATGGGGCCGGCGCTGACGACCTTGCCCTGCCGGATCATCAGGACGTGCGTGAAGCCGGGGGCGATCTCCTCGACGTGGTGCGTGACCATGACCATGGACGGGGCCATGGGGTCGCGGGCGAGGCGGCCGAGGCGGCGGACGAGGTCCTCGCGGCCGCCGAGGTCGAGGCCGGCGGCGGGCTCGTCGAGCAGGAGGAGCTCGGGGTCGGTCATCAGGGCGCGGGCGATCAGGGTGCGCTTGCGCTCGCCCTCGGAGAGGGTGCCGAACTTGCGGTCGAGGTAGTCGGACATGCCCAGGCGGTCGAGGAAGGCGCGGGCGCGCTGCTCGTCGACCTCCTCGTACTCCTCCTGCCAGGTCGCGGTCATGCCGTAGGCGGCGGTGAGCACGGTCTGCAGGACGGTCTGCCGCTTGGGGAGCTTGTCGGCGAGCGCGATGCCGGCGACGCCGATGCGCGGGCGCAGCTCGAAGACGTCGCTGCCGGGCTTGCCGAGGGTGCTGCCGAGGATGGTGGCGGAGCCCTTGGTGGGGAAGAGGTAGCTGGAGGCGAGGTTCAGCAGCGTGGTCTTGCCGGCGCCGTTGGGGCCGAGGATCACCCAGCGCTCCCCCTCCTTCACCGACCAGGAGACCTGGTCCACCAGAGCCCGGCCCTCGCGGACCACGGATACGTCCACCAGCTCCAGAACATCGCTCATGAGCGTGTTGTCACCCCTTGCAGTCACGGTTCTCTGTGCGCCGGCAGGCGCAGCCCCAGGGGAAAACCCCAGGGGAAAACCTACGCCACTCGGGGAGGGGTCCGGGCGCCAGGCCCGGCACGGGGCCGGATCCGTAGAGTGGGGGGATGCTTTTCGAACCACGTTCAGGGCGGCTGGCCGCCTGGGGGAACGCGCTGCTGGCCGGTCATGTCTCGCCCGACGAGGCCGCGTCGTCGATCGTGGGCGAGGACGCCGTGCACCGCGTGGCGGGGCTGCCGGGTGAGGCGGGTCCGGTGGGGCTCACGCTGGCGCTGGGGCGGCTGCGGGCGCTGGGGGTGTCGGGGCTGCGGGTGGCGTTGCCGGCGCCGGGGCATCCGCTGGGGCTGAGCGGGCCGCCGGAGTTCAACGCGGCGGCGCTGGAGGCCGAGGAGGCGGTGGTGTGCGCGGGGGCCGCGCTGGGGCTGGTGCCGGAGGTCACGGAGGCGGGTCCGGCGGGTGACGTGCACGTCGCGGTGGTGTGGCGGTGCCTGCCGGTGCGGGAGGCACCGCCGGCGGACGTGCCGTCGCTGGGCGAGGCGGAGCGGGAGCTGGCGGAGGCGCTGCGTGAGGCGACGGTGGTGCTGACGCGGCTGGACGTGGCCGGGTCGGGGCCGGTGGCCGAGGCGGCGCTGTCGGCGTACCGGGCTCGTGCGGAGGCGGGCCGGGACGTGCTGGCTCCGGGGTATCCGGCGCGGGCGGTGCGGGTGCTGGCGCTGGCGCAGCGGGTGGACCTGTTGGTGTCGCTGGCGTACGAGCGGGGGCACGGGGGCGCGGTGGCGGCCTCGGAGATGGCGGCGCGGGCGGAGGCGCTGCGGCCGGTGGAGCGGGTCGCCCGGCGGGCGCTGGTGGCGGCGTACAACGCTCCGCTGGAGGGTGACCGGTAGGGGTTCCCTCGTTCGGGTCGACGCCGCGGCCCCGCTTTCCCGGGGAGAGGGGGGAAGGCGGGGCCGCAGGTCATGGGGGGGTGGGGTCAGCTGTTGACGCCCGTGTTGCCCCAGGCGCCGTTGAGCAGGCCGATCACATTGACGGTGTTGCCGACCACGTTCACGGGGACGTGCACGGGGACCTGGACCAGGTTCCCGGAGACCACGCCGGGCGAGTTCAGGGCCTCGCCCTCCGCGGACGCACCGCCGTGCGCCGAGGAGACACCCGCGCCGGCGGCGATGAGCCCGCCCGCGATCATGGTGACGGCTGCGGCCTTCTTGTAGTTCTTCACTTCTCGTCCTCCAGTGCGTCTGCCGCGGCCAGCCGCCGCGGCACGCCATGGAGAACGCCCTCTTCCCCGGCCGGGATACGCCATGTGGGCGACATACACCCGACCGTATGAATCTCAGACCGGACCGTTACCCGGCGATTCCGTGCCTGACCGCCCACAGGGCGGCCTGGGTGCGGTCGGAGAGGTCCAGTTTCATCAGGATGTTCGAGACGTGCGTCTTCACGGTCTTCTCGGACAGGACGAGGGCCCGGGCGATCTCCCGGTTGGAGCGGCCGTCCGCGATCAGGCCGAGGACCTCGCGTTCGCGGTCGGTCAGGGAGCCCTGGCGGCCGGTGGGGCCGCTCTGGTCGTCCTGGGCCGCGAGCAGGGCCTCGGCCACTTCGGGCTGGAGCAGGACGTGTCCGGCGTGGACGGAGCGGATGGCGCCGGCCAGGGCGTCGGGGTCGATGTCCTTGTAGAGGTATCCGGCGGCGCCGGCCCGCAGGGCGGGGACCACGGTCCGCTGTTCCGTGAAGCTGGTGACGATCAGGACCCGCGCGGGGTTGGCGAGGTCCCGCAGCCGGCGCAGGGCCTCGATGCCGTCGGTGCCCGGCATCGTGACGTCCATCAGGATCACGTCGGGCCGCAGCTCCTCGGCGCGGGCGGTGCCCTCCGCGCCGTCGGCGGCCTCGCCGACGACCTCGATGTCCTCCTGGACCTCCAGGAAGGTGCGCAGGCCGCGCCGGACCACCTGGTGGTCGTCGACCAGCAGTACTCGGATGCTGCTGCGGCCGGGGGTGTCAGCCACCGGGGACCTCCATCTCGATCGTGGTGCCCGCTCCGGGCTCGGAACGGACCTCCAGCCGTCCGCCGGCGCCGGCGGCGCGGTCGCGCATGGAGACCAGGCCCAGGTGGCGGCCGGCCTTGCGGACGGTGGAAGGGGAGAAGCCCTTCCCCCAGTCCCGTACGCGCAGGACGGCCCCGCCGCCGGGCGCGCGGGCGAGGGTGACCTCGACGCGGTCCGCCGCGGAGTGGCGCAGGGCGTTGTGGAGGGCCTCCTGGGCGACGCGCAGCAGTGCCTCCTCCTGGGCCGCGGGCAGGGCCCGTACGCCGTCACAGGTGAAGGTGACGCGGGCGGTGTGGGCGCGGTCCAGGACGCGGACGTGGTTGCGCAGGGTCGCGACGAGACCGTCCTCGTCGAGGGCGGCCGGGCGCAGCTCGGTCACGGCGGCGCGCAGCTCGTCGGCGGCCTCGGCGGCGAGGACGGCGACCTGCTGGAGCTCGCCCTTGGCGCGGGCCGGGTCGCGGTCGACGAGGGCGGCGGCGGCCTGGGCGGTCAGGCGCAGGGAGAACAGCTTCTGGCTGACGGCGTCGTGCAGCTCGTGGGCGAGGCGGGAGCGCTCCTCGGCGATGGTCAGCTCGCGGCTGCGCTCGTAGAGGCGGGCGTTGGTGAGGGCGATGGCGGCGTGCTGGGCGAGGAGGGAGAGGAGTTCCTCGTCCTCGTCGGTGAAGCCGTGCCCGCGGCTGTGTTCTGCGCCGGGGGCTTTCCTCTTGTTGGCGAGGAAGAGGGCGCCGAGGATCTCCTCGCCGTCGCGGACGGGCAGGCCCAGGAAGTCGGACATCTCGGGGTGGGCGGCGGGCCAGCCCTCGAAGCGGGGGTCCTGGCGTACGTCGGCCAGCCGCTGGGGGGCGTCCTGGTGGAGCATCGCGGCGAGGATGCCGTGCTGGCGGGGCAGGGGGCCGATGCGGCGCCACTGGTCCTCGGTGATGCCGTCGACGACGAACTGGGCGAAGCCCCCGTGGTCGTCGGGGACGCCCAGGGCCGCGTACTCGGCGTCGAGCAGCTCGCGGGCCGAGACGACGATGGTGCGCAGGACGTCCTGGACCTCCAGCCTGCGGCTCATGGCGAGCAGGGCGGTGCTGACGGCCGCCAGCCCGGTGCAGGGTCCGTTGTCCATGGGGTCACCGTACCGGCGGCCCTGACCTGCGGAATCGGGCATCGGTCGTAGGTCTTCGGGCCCGGTGGCCTCCCGGAGGCGGAGGCCGGTCACGGAGGGGATTGCTTCCGCAACTCCGGGTGAGATTGTTACAGGTCCGATGTGAGCCCGGGCATAGGACGCACATCACTTACGAGGCCGCATAGTGGACGCGTAAAGGCGTTGTCAGTGCTGCCCCGGCTGGTCTCCGGGCCGAAAGTCCCGACGGCCCCAAGGCCCCTGATCCACTAAGCGGGATCGTATGTCACACCTTTGCCACAGGATTTTGCCGCCGCTAAGAATGGCAGCCGTCGCAAGGCGCCGAGGGATCCCGGATCCTCCCGGCGTCTTCCTGCGGCCCCCGCTATTCGAAGAGGTTGCCCCGCATGTCTGCTTCCAGCACTCCCGGTCACAGTCGTCTGACGAAGGCGTACAAGCTGTCGATCGCCGGTGTCGCCACCCTCGGTGCCGCCGCGCTCGCCTTCTCCGTCGTCCCGGCCGGTCCCGGCACGCAGGAGACGCAGGCCGTGGCCACCGCCCCCGTGGCGTGGACCCAGTCGATCCAGCAGAACCTCGGCGCCCAGCACGCCGTAGCGGACCAGAAGGCCAAGGACGCGGCGAAGGCCCAGGCCGAGGCGCAGGCGAAGAAGGACCGCGAGGCGAAGGAGGCGGCCAGCCGCTCCGCGGCCCGCACCCCCGTCTTCGCGAACAACCTCGACGGCTGGATCAAGGAAGCCCTCTTCATCATGAAGCGCGAGGGCATACCCGGCACCTACGCCGGCATCCACCGCAACATCATGCGCGAGTCCAGCGGCAACCCCCGCGCGATCAACCTGTGGGACATCAACGCCAAGAACGGCATCCCCTCGAAGGGTCTGCTGCAGGTCATCCAGCCGACCTTCAACACGTACCACGTCAAGGGCACGAAGTTCGACCTGTACGACCCGGTCGCGAACATCGTCGCCGCGTGCAACTACGCCGCCGACCGCTACGGCTCGATGGACAACGTGAACAGCGCCTACTAAGGCCCCACGCCTCAGCGGGCGACCCGCAGGACCCCCATGCGCCTCAGGGCGGCCCCCGGAGTGATCCGGGTGCCGCCCTGAGGCGTTTCGCGTGCCTGGCCGCGAGCCGCTACTTGCGCATGACCTCGGGCTCGTGGCGTCGCAGCAGTCGGGCCACCACGAAGCCGCAGATCACGGCCTGCAGCAGCAGGACGAAGACGTCCACGAACCACTGGCCGGTGGTGTGGTCCCACAGCGGGTCGGTGTTGGTGGGGTTCTGCGGGTCCCACGGCGCCATGAGCTTGCCCAGGTTCAGGGTGGTGCCGGCGGCGCCGACGGCCCAGCGGGAGGGCATCAGGTAGGCGAACTGCTCCAGGCCGACCTTGTCGTACAGCTGGAACAGGATGCCGGTGAAGACGACCTGCACGATCGCGAACATCACGAGCAGCGGCATGGTCTTCTCGGCGGTCTTCACCAGCGAGGAGATCACCAGGCCGAACATCATCGCGGTGATGCCGAGCGCGGTGACCGAGACGCAGAGCTCGACGGCCGGGTTCATGAACAGGCCCTCGGCCGGCAGCTTGCGCGGGGTGAAGGCGATGGCGCAGATGATCGCGCCCTGGATGACCGTGATCACACTGAGGACGATCACCTTCGACATGAGGTACGCCGACCGGGACAGGCCGGTCGCGCGCTCCCGCTCGTAGATGACGCGTTCCTTGATCAGCTCACGGACCGAGTTGGCCGCGCCCGAGAAGCACATGCCGACCGCGAGGATCAGGGTGATCGTGCCCGCGTCGCCGTTGAAGCGGGACGGCGGGGTCGGCGGGGCCAGGCCGAACTTCGCGGGGATCACCGTGGACACGATGCCCAGGACCGCCGGCAGCAGCACCATCAGGGCGAGGAAGCCCTTGTCGGAGGCGATCACCGAGACGTAGCGGCGCATCAGCGTCCACAGCTGCGAGCCCCAGGCCTGCGGCTTCGGCGGGTTCATCTGCTGCGGCGGCATCGCGACCTGCTGCGGGGCGACGGCGTCGAGGTCGGCGGCGTACAGCTGGTAGTGCTGCGAGCCCTTCCAGCGGCCGGCCCAGTCGTAGTCGCGGTAGTTCTCGAAGGCGGAGAACACGTCGGCCCAGGTGGTGTAGCCGAAGAAGTTCAGCGCCTCGTCCGGCGGGCCGAAGTAGGCGACGGACCCGCCCGGGGCCATGACCAGCAGCTTGTCGCAGAGCGCGAGCTCGGCGACGGAGTGGGTGACGACGAGGACCGTGCGGCCGTCGTCGGCGAGCCCGCGCAGCAGCTGCATGACGTCGCGGTCCATGCCCGGGTCGAGGCCGGAGGTGGGCTCGTCCAGGAAGATCAGCGACGGCTTGGTCAGCAGCTCCAGGGCCACGGACACGCGCTTGCGCTGGCCGCCCGAGAGCGAGGTGATCTTCTTGTCCTTGTGGATGTCGAGCTTGAGCTCGCGCAGCACCTCGTCGATACGGGCGGCGCGCTCGGCCTCGGCGGTGTCGCCGGGGAAGCGGAGCTTGGCCGCGTACTTCAGGGCGGTGCTGACCTTCAGCTCCTTGTGCAGGATGTCGTCCTGCGGGACCAGGCCGATGCGCTGGCGGAGCTCCGCGAACTGCTTGTACAGGTTGCGGTTGTCGTAGAGGACGTCACCCTGGTCGGCGGGCCGGTAGCCGGTCAGCGCCTTCAGGAGCGTCGACTTGCCGGAACCGGAGGGGCCGATGACGCCGATCAGCGACTTCTCCGGGACGCCGAAGGTGACGTCCTTGAGGATCTGCTTGCCGCCGTCGACCGTGACCGTGAGGTGGCGGGCCGAGAAGGAGACGTCACCGGTGTCGACGAACTCCTCAAGGCGGTCGCCGACGATCCGGAACGTCGAGTGGCCGACGCCGACGATGTCGGAGGGACCGAGCAGCGCGCTGCCGGACTTCGGCAGGGGCTGGCCGTTGACGTACGTGCCGTTGTGGCTGCCGAGGTCGTGGATCTCGAAACGGCCGTTGGTGGAGCGGAACTCCGCGTGGTGGCGCGAGACCTGGAGGTCCGAGACGACGAGCTCGTTCTCCAGGGCACGGCCGATGCGCATGACGCGGCCGACGGCGATCTGGTGGAACGTCGTCGGGCTGCGGTGGTCGCTGCCGTAGGCGGGGGCCGCGGGCTGCTGCGCGGGGCCACCGCCCTGCTGCTGCGGCACGAACGGCTGCTGCTGGTGCGGCTGCTGGTGGTGCTGCTGCTGGTGGTGCTGCGGCGGCTGCTGGTCCCAGGCGGGCTGCTGTTGCTGCTGCTGCGGGGCCGGCGGCTGAAACGCCGGGGCCTGGCCCTGCGCGACCGGGGCCTGGTACGCCGGCTGCTGGTGCTGCTGCGCCGCCGCCACTCCGGCGGTCGGATTCAGCCGCGGGCCGTCCGTCGCGTTGCCCAGGTGGACCGGCGTACCGGGCACGAGCTCCGTCTGCTGGACCCGCGCGCCGTGCACGTAGGTGCCGTTGGTGCTGCCGTGGTCCTCGATGGCCCAAACCCGGCCGTTCCAGCTGATGGTGGCGTGCCGCCAGGACACGCGGGCGTCATCGATCACCATGTCTCCCTGGGGATCGCGCCCCAGCGAGTACGACCTGGACGGATCGAGCGTCCAGGTCCTTCCGTTCAATTCCAGTACGAGTTCCGGCACTCCAGCCCCACTTAAGGTCCCCCGAGAATCCCCCTGGCGTCCAGGGAGAACGACGTCAGGGAGTCTAGGGATGGCGAACATCCGGGGGAACTATTTCAGGCCTGCGGCCACATGTGGAATCCGGGCCTTCCACGCCCGGCCGTTGACGGGGTCGAAAGGCACCCGGAGAGTGCGATACGGGACTTCTCACCCCGCGCCGTGCGGTCCCGCCGCGGCGCTCGCACGCCGAGCGGGCCGTCCACGGGGTCCGGCCCCGCGCAGCGGCAGCGGCCCGGGACGGAGGCCGGCACGTTCACACAGTGGGACGGGGAGCCGGGCCGGGGGCCGGGAAGATACGGTGAGGGGACCATGAGCGCTTCGCAGACCTCCGACGTCCCCACCCTCCTCGTCAAGATCTTCGGCAAGGACCGTCCCGGGATCACCGCCGGGCTAATGGACACCCTCGCCGCCTACTCCGTCGACGTCGTCGACATCGAGCAGGTCGTCACCCGCGGCCGCATCGTCCTGTGCGTCCTCGTCACCCAGCCCGCCACCGCCGCCGAGGGCGAGCTGCGGTCCACGGTCCACAGCTGGGCCGAGTCGCTGAAGCTGTCGGCCGAGATCATCTCCGGTACCGGTGACAACCGGCCGCGCGGTGTCGGCCGGTCCCACGTCACCGTGCTCGGGCACCCCCTCACCGCGGAGTCCACGGCCACCATCGCCGCCCGGATCACCTCGACCGGCGGCAACATCGACCGTATCTTCCGGCTCGCGAAGTATCCGGTGACGGCCGTCGAGTTCGCCGTCTCCGGTACCGAGACGGCGCCGCTGCGCACCGCCCTGGCCACCACCGCCGCCCAGATCGGCGTCGACGTGGCCGTGGTGTCGGCCGGGCTGCACCGCCGGGCGCAGCGGCTGGTGGTGATGGACGTGGACTCGACCCTGATCCAGGACGAGGTCATCGAGCTGTTCGCCGCGCACGCCGGCTGCGAGGCCGAGGTCGCCGAGGTGACCGAGCGGGCCATGCGCGGGGAGCTGGACTTCGAGCAGTCCCTGCACGCCCGGGTCTCGCTGCTGGCGGGGCTGGACGCGTCGGTGGTGGACAAGGTGCGCGCCGAGGTGCGGCTGACCCCCGGCGCCCGGACGCTGGTGCGGACGCTGAAGACGCTGGGCTACCAGGTGGGTGTGGTCTCGGGCGGGTTCACCCAGGTCACGGACGATCTGCGCGAGCAGCTGGGACTGGACTTCGCCCAGGCCAACACCCTGGAGATCATCGACGGCAAGCTGACCGGCAAGGTCACCGGTGAGATCGTGGACCGGGCGGGCAAGGCCCGGCTGCTGCGCCGTTTCGCCGCCGAGGCCGGGGTGCCGCTGGCGCAGACGGTGGCGATCGGTGACGGTGCGAACGACCTGGACATGCTGAACGCGGCCGGTCTGGGCGTGGCCTTCAACGCGAAGCCCGTGGTCCGCGAGGCCGCGCACACCGCCGTGAACGTTCCGTTCCTGGACGCGGTGCTCTATCTGCTCGGCATCACCCGTGAGGAAGTGGAAGCGGCCGACCTGGCCTGAGCTGCCCCCGCCCCCCTACGCCCGGCCGGATCCCTCCGGCCGGGCGTTCGTCATGTCCGGCACCCCGCCCCGTGGCCGGAACGGCTCGTCGCGCGAGGCGGAGTCGAGGCTCCGTTGATCCGAACTGGCTTCTTTTGTACTGGACTTGGGGCTAATGCTCCGATCGTGCCGACCACGTGGGAATGCGGTGGCCCGATCGGTTTCTCGTTCAAGGGGACGTCGATGACTCGAAGTGTGCTCATCACCGGAGGCTCGGGCGGAATCGGCCGCGCCTGCGTGGAGAGATTCGCGCGGGAGGAGGAATGGACGGTCTGGTTCACCTACCGCAACGGCCGGGAGCGGGCCGAGGAACTGGTGCGGGAAGCGGCCCTCACCGGAGGCGCCAAGGTGGAGGCCTTCCCCTTCGCCCAGGGCGAGTGGGAGGACCACGAGCTGCTGCTCGACCGGCTGCCCGGCCCGGTGGACGTCCTGGTGAACAACGCCGCCGTCGGCTCGAAGACGATCGAGCAGCACACGGACGGCCCCGAGCACGGCAAGGCGTCGGCGTTCTTCCAGATCAACGCGGTGGGGCCGCTCTGGCTCACCGAGCAGGTGCTCCCCGGGATGCTGGAGCGGGGCTACGGGAAGATCATCAACATTTCCAGTGTGGGCGGCGGGGTCTCCCAGTTCCCGGGCTTCCACCCGGCCGACGGGATGAGCAAGGCCGCTCTCGCCTATCTGACCCGTCACCTCGCCGCCGACCTGGCGCACTCCCCCGTGGACGTGTTCGCCCTCTGCCCGGGCGCCGTCGACACCACGATGTTCCGGGCGAGCACCCTGGACGAGCTCTCTGCGCAGGAGCGGGCCGCCCTGGCCGCGCGGCTGCCCAAGGGGCGCATGATCACCGCCGAGGAGATCGCGGAACAGGTGCGGTGGCTGGCGGGCGAGCACTCCACCGCGCTGCACGGCGCCGTCATCGACGCCTCGATGGGCCTCGGGGTGCACCCGGGTCTGCTCACCGGCGCCGGTTCCGACGGCGGGAGGCTCTGATGGGCCCCCGCCCCCGCCCGCGCCCCCTCTCCCGCCAGGCCGCCCGGCTGCTCGCGGACACCCCCGCCATCGCCGAGGCCCACTTCCGCGCGGAGGCCGAACCGTACGACGCCCTCACCCGCCCGGACGGCTACCTGAACCTGGGCACCGCCGAGAACCGGCTGCTCTGGGACCTCCTCGAAGACCGGCTGGCCGCCCTCCCCCCGATGACCGAGGCCACGGCCCGTTACGCGCCGCTGCACGGCACCGGCCTGCTGCGCGAGCGGGTCGCCGGGGTGCTGTCCCCGGTCCTCGGGACCCCGCTGGACGCCGAGGACCTGGTGGTGATCAGCGGTGCGACCGGGGCGCTGGACGCGATCGCGTCCGTCCTGTGCGACCCGGGTGAGGCGATCGTGGTGCCCGCCCCCTACTACGGGGCCTTCGACACCGATCTGGGCGGCCGCTCCGGCGCCCGGATCCTGCCCGCGCCGCTGGACCCCGCCGACGGGTTCCGGCTGACGGCCGGGGCCGTGGACCGGGCGCTGCGGCAGGCCCGGGCCCAGGGGATGACCGTGCGCGCCGTGGCGCTGTCCTCCCCGTCGAACCCGATCGGCGAGGTGCATCCGCCGGAGGTACTGGCCGGCCTGCTGCGCGTGGTGCGCGAGCACGACGTGGACCTCGTGTCGGACGAGATCTACGCCCACGCGGTCTTCGGCGGGCAGGCCTTCACCAGCGCCGCGGACCCGGCCGTCAACCCGGACTGGGCCGAGCGCACGCACGTGGTGTGGGGCTTCGCGAAGGACTTCGGGCTGCCCGGTCTGAAGACCGGGGTCCTGCACACCCGCGACCCCCGGGTACGGGAGGCCGCGCGCGCCCTGGCGTACTTCGCGCCCGTCTCCACCGCCACCCAGCACACCCTGGCGGAGCTGCTGGCCGATCCGGAGTGGGTCGCCTCCTTCCTGGCGGCGGGCCGGCGGCGGCTGGGCTCCTCGTACGGGCACCTCACCGGGCTGCTGGACGCGTACGGGATCCCGTACGCCCCCGCCGACGCGGGTTTCTCGGTCTGGCTGGACCTCGGGCGGTGGCTGCCCGGCGACGGCTTCGGGGCCGAGGAGCTGCTGTGGCGGGAGCTGTTCGAGAAGGCGAAGGTCAGCATCCTGCCCGGCGGCGCCTTCCGCTCGCCCGAGCCGGGCTGGTTCCGGCTGTGCCACACGGTGGCGGCCCCGCTGGTCGCCGAGGCGGTCCGGCGGATCGCCGTCCACCTGTGCCTGCCCCCGCGGGAAGGCCCGCACCCCACCCCCTCCTCCCCCGCTTCACGGAACGGACGACGCCCATGAGCACGGCCCCAGGCCCCCTCGACCGCTGGTACGAGACCGCCGGCGTACGCGGCGGCGTACGGCGGATGTTCCACGCCGAGGCGGAACAGGGCCGGGTCTTCTTCCCCGACGCCCTGGTGCCGCACCTGGCGCACCCGGAGGTGAAGGCGCTGGCCCCCGAGCGGGTCCGGGAGATCTCGGTCCGGCACCTGTACCAGTTCCTGCACTCCACGACCCATCTGGAGACCCGGGTGGTCAACGGGGCGGCCGAGCCCGTCGCCAACGGCAACTCGGGGCTGCACTTCCCCACCGCGCTGCGGATGGACGCCTTCAAGGTGTACTGCGACGAGGGCTACCACGCCCTCTACAGCCTGGACCTGGCCGACCAGGTGGCCGCCGTCACCGGTATCGCCGTCCCGGACGTGGACTACGGCGGCTTCGTCACGGCGCTCCAGGACACCGGGCGGCGGCTGCTGCCCGAGGATCCGGTGCTGGCGGGGCAGCTGCAGGCCGTGGTGTTCGAGACGCTGATCACCGCCGTGCTGAACGAGGTGCCGCAGGACCCGACCGTGGTGAGCACGGTGCGGGAGCTGATGCGCGACCACGCCAAGGACGAGGGCCGCCACCACCGGTTCTTCTCCGCGTTCTTCCTGGAGCTGTGGGCCCGGCTCGACGGGCGGCGCCGGGTCCTGGCGGCCCGCGCCCTGCCCGCGATGATCCGAGCCGCGCTCGACTGGGACCTGGAGCCGGTGCGGGTGTCGCTGCGCCTGGCCGGGCTGGACGAGGACCGCATCGGGGCCGTCCTCGCGGACAGCTACGGCGGCAGCGCGGGCGTGGACCGCATCCAGACGATCTCCCGTTCCACCCTGCGGCTGTGCGCCCAGGTCGGTGCCTTCGACCTGCCCGGCGTCACGGACGCGTTCGCCGCCTACGGACTGCGCGCCCCGGAGGACTCCGATGTCTGAGACCGCGACCGTCACCTACCCCGAGTACCTGAGGCTGCCGGAGCTGCTGGCGCTCCAGGTGCCGCTGGCCGACGGGGTGGCCGACGAGCTGCTGTTCATCACCGTGCACCAGGTGCAGGAGCTGTGGTTCGGGCAGCTGCTGCGGGACCTGGCGGACGCCCGGGACCGGATGCTGGAGGGCGATCCGCGGGCCGCCCGGGCCCGGCTGGTGCGCTGCGTGTCCGTCACACGGGCGTCGATCGCCGCGATCCACCCGCTGCGGACGATGCCGCCGCGCGAGTTCCACGCCTTCCGGGGGGCGCTCGGCACCAGCAGCGGGCAGCAGTCGGCGCAGTACGTGGAGATCGCGGGGCTGTGCGGGGCCGAGTGGGTGCGCGGGGAGTACGGGCGGCGGGCCGTCGCCGGGCTGTCTCCCGAGGAGCGGGAGCGGCTGCGCGGCCGGCTGGCGGAGCCCACGCTGTGGGAGGGGTTCGTGGCGCTGCTGGCCAAGGCGGGCTTCGCGGTCGGGACGCGCGAGGAGCGCTGGGAGGCGTACGCGCGGCTGGCGGCGGGGCCGCTGGACGGCGACCCGGCGGAGTTCGCCGAGCTGGCGGAGCTGGCAGAGGCGCTGGTCGACCACGACGAGGCGTGGACGGAGTGGCGGGCCTGCCACGCGCTGCTGGTGGAGCGGCAGATCGGCGGGCGGCCCGGGACCGGCGGCAGCAGCGGGACGGCCCATCTGCGGGAGTCGGTGTACCGGCGGTTCTACCCGGAGCTGTGGGAGGCCCGGGACGCGGGCTTCCCGGCGGCGCCGGCCCGCTGCCCGATGGGCTGAGGGCGTGCGCGGGCCCGGGGAGCGCGCCCCGGGCCCGTGGGTGCGCCGTGCTCAGTGCTCCTTGGGGGTCCAGTAGTCCAGCAGCGTGCCCACGCCGGGCTCGACGGACTTCCAGGAGCCGGTGAACGAGACGACGGCCAGTGCAGCGGTCGGGAAGCCGGTGCGGTCCATCCGGGCCCGTGTGTCGCCCTCGGCGCGGCCGGCGAGGATGTCGGCGAGCGCGTGCATGCCGGGGTTGTGGCCGATGACGAGGAGGTCGCCGACGTCGTCGGGGGTCTCGTTCAGCAGGGCGATGAGCTCGCCCGGAGAGGCGTCGTAGACCCGCTCCTCGTACACGGTCCTCGGCCGGTACGGGAGTTCCTGGACGGCGAGCTTCCAGGTCTCCCGGGTGCGGGCGGCGGTGGAGCAGAGGGCCAGGTCGAAGGTGATGCCGGTCTCGGCCAGCTTCCGGCCGGCGGCCGGTGCGTCCCTGCGGCCGCGTTCCGCCAGCGGGCGTTCGTGGTCGGCCACCTCGGGCCAGTCGGCCTTGGCGTGCCGGAGGAGGGCGATCCTGCGGGGTGTGTCGGCGCTCATGGGCCCAGCTTCGCATGAAACGGGCCACGGGGCGCAGGGTGTTGGGGGCCCTTCCCCCGCCCGGGAGAGGTGCTCCGGGGCGCGCGGGCCGGCCGCCGGCGCGGGTGGTGCGGACGGTGCCGGTCAGCCGACGGCGCGCAGCAGCTGCTGGGTGACGTGGAGCAGCTCGGAGGGCTGGGCGGTGGCCGCCTGGGCCTGGCCGGAGCCGGCGAGGAGCAGCAGGAGGAGCCCGAAGGCGAGGGCGGGGAGGGCCAGGGTCCACCAGTGCAGCCGGGCGCCGGTGTGGGCGTACGCGCCGGGGCGGCGGCGGGTGGGGAGGGACGGGGTGTGCGTGGTGGCCGGCATGGCCGCCTCCGGGTTCTTCGGGTGGGGACTGGCTCGCTGCTTCGAACCTACGGATCCGGCGCGGCGGTTCCCATCCGGGGCACACCCCAGCCGACCCTGATCCTGACCCCCTAGGGGATGGTGGGGTTATCCCCACCACCGGGGGCCGGGGCGGGCCGGCGGGCGTGGTGTCAGGGGGAGGCGATGGTGGCGATGACGGCCACGATCACGGTCACGAGGAGCATCGCTCCGAGCACGAGGCCGAGCTTCCGGTGGCCGTTCTGGGGGTTCGGTTCGAGTACGGGCGACATGCCGTTCAGTCTCGCATGCCGCATTCGTCCTCGATCGTGCGGTCCCGGCCGGCGAGGACGCCGAGGGCGATCTGCGGGACGAGGAGGCCGGCCATCAGGGCCAGCGGCAGGTCCCAGCCGCCGCTGTGCTGGTAGAGGGTGCCGATGACCAGCGGTCCGGGGATGGAGATGAGGTAGCCGGTGCTCTGGGCGAAGGCGGAGAGCTTGACGACCCCGGCCGGGGACTTGGCGCGCAGGCCGATCATCGTGATGACGAGCGGGAAGGCGCAGTTGGAGACGCCGAGCAGGAGGGCCCAGGCCCAGGCTCCGGCGGCGGGGGCGAAGTGGAGGCCGAGGTAGCCGACGAGGCCGAAGACGCCGAGGACGGCGGCGATGGGGCCCTGGTGGCGCATGCGTCCGGCGAGGCCGGGGATGACGAAGGCCAGCGGGACGCCCATGACCATGGCGACGGCGAGCAGCACGCCGGCGGTGGAGGCGGAGACCCCGGCGTCGCGGAAGATCTGCGGGAGCCAGCCCATGGTGACGTAGGCGCCGGTGGCCTGGAGGCCGAAGTAGCAGGCGAGCGCCCAGGCGGTGCGGCTGCGGACGACCGAGGGGCCGGGGTCCTCCCGTACGGCGGTGGCGGGCGCGGCGGCCTTCTCGCGGCGGCCGGCGGCGGCGACGGGCAGCCAGGGCAGTACGGCGGTCACGGCGAGGGCGGCCCAGATCAGCAGGCCGGTGCGCCAGCTGCCGCCGAGGGCGGAGGTCAGCGGGACGGTGGTGGCGGCGGCGAGGGAGGTGCCGGCGGCCAGGGCCATGGAGTACAGGCCGGTCATGGTGCCGACGCGGTCGGGGAACCAGCGCTTGACGATGACCGGGAGCAGCACGTTGGTCAGGGCTATGCCGGCCAGGGACAGGGCGCTGGCGGCGAGGAAGGCGGCGGCGCTGTGCGCGAAGGGCCGGATCAGCAGGCCGGCGGCGACGGCGGCCATGCCGGCGCAGACGACGGCGGCCGGGCCGAAGCGGCGGGAGAGCCGGGGCGCGGTGACGCCGAAGACGGCGAAGCAGAGGGCGGGGACCGAGGTGATCAGTCCGGCGACGGTGCCGCTCATGTGGAGGCCGGTGCGGGCCTCCTCGAAGAGGGCGCCGAGGCTGGTGATGGCGGGCCGCAGGTTGAGGGCGGCCAGCACGATGCCGACGACGAGCACGGGCCCGAGCCACCGGGGGTCGGCGGGGGTCTCGGCCCGGGTGGTGGCGGGGCGTCCTGCGGAGCCGCTCGGGGTCGCCGGGCGGCTCAGGGTCTGGAGCTCTTCGTCGTGCATCCCGCCATCATAGAATCATGGGATGATTGGTTGTCCAGTTTCTTCCTGTCACGCTTGATCCGTCCCGCCCCCGCACCGCGCAAGTCCCCGAGAGGCCCGTCCGCATGCCGTTGACCTCGCCCCGGCGCTCCGCGCTCGTCGACCAGGTGATCGCCCAGCTCAGGAACCAGATCACCTCCGGCGAGTGGCCGGTCGGGAGCCGCATCCCCACCGAGCCCGAGCTGGTGGAGCTGCTGGGCGTCGCACGCAACACCGTGCGGGAGGCCGTCCGCGCCCTCGCGCACAACGGGCTCCTGGACATCCGCCAGGGTTCGGGTACGTACGTGCTCGCCACGAGCGAGCTGGCCGGGGTGATGCACCGCCGCTTCGCGGGGGCCGACCCCCGGCACGTCGCGGAGCTGCGTTCGACGCTGGAGTCCTCGGCGGCCCGGCTGGCCGCGGAGCGGCGCACGGAGCGGGACCTGGTCCAGCTGGACGCGCTGCTGGCGCGGCGCGAGGAGGCCTGGGCGAGCGGGGACGCGGAGCTGTTCGTGAGCACGGACGTCGCCCTGCACATGGCGGTGGTGACGGCCTCGCACAACGAGGTGCTGATCGAGCTGTACGCGGACCTGGGCGACCTGGTGGCGGAGTGGCTGCGGGCGGACGTCGGCACCGAGCTGGACCCCGCGGGCCATCTGGACCACGCCCGTCTGATCGAGGCGATCCGGCGCGGGGACGGGGACACGGCCGCCTCGGAGGCGGCGGGCTACCCGTTCGTCTGCCTGGGCAAGGGCACGCGCTAGGCCCGGCGGGTCCTCACGGGCGCTGGTGGCTGACCCAGGCCGTGCGGACCTCCTTCCAGCAGCGGCCGGTCAGCCGGGTTCGGCCGGCCGGGTCGAGGGGGACGAGGGCGCTGTCCGCGTCCAGGTCCCACCAGCGCTCGCACTCCACGTGGAGCCGGAGCAGGTCGGTCTCGGGGTAGCCGTTGTGGCAGTACGCGATCACCTGTGAGCCGTCGATCTGGGTGTCGCAGTCGGAGCCGTAGAGCTCGCGGACGGCGGGCGGCTCGGGCCGTACGGGTGGTTCGGCGGGGATCTCGCGGAGGTCCACGGCCGCCGGGGCCGCCGCCTCGGGCCCGGGGGCGGGTTCCGGTGCGCCGGGCTGCGCGAGGGCCCCCGGGATCAGGAGTCCGGTCAAGGCCACCGAGGTGACCAGCAGCGATACCGCTCGGCTCGGCCTCGCGCGCACGCCCGTACCTCCTCCCCGAACCCACCGGGAAGATCCCGGCCAGGTCAGTTTGCAGGCATGCGTCCCGGTTTTCGACTCGGAAAGATCCGGTCGGACGGCGAAAGTCTGATCGAACCCGGCCCCGCGGCCCGGCCCCCGTACGGCGAAACGGCGGTGGCCGCGCCTCCCCTCGGGGAAACGCGGCCACCGCCGTACGGGCTCGGGTCCTGCCCTGGGTCAGGCGCCCATCGCGTGCAGGCCGCCGTCCACGTGGACGATCTCACCCGTGGTCTTCGGGAACCAGTCCGACAGCAGGGCCACGACGCCCTTGCCCGCCGGCTCCGGGTCGCTCATGTCCCACGCCAGCATGGAGCGCTGGTTCCAGGTGTCCGCCAGCTCACCGAAGCCCGGGATGGACTTCGCGGCCATCGAGCCGATCGGACCGGCCGAGACCAGGTTGCAGCGGATGTTCTCCTTGCCCAGGTCGCGGGCGAGGTAACGGCTGGTGGCCTCCAGCGCGGCCTTGGCCGGGCCCATCCAGTCGTACTGCGGCCAGGCGAACTGCGCGTCGAAGGTGAGGCCGACGACGGCCGCGCCCTCCGCCGGGAACAGCGGCTTGCAGGCCATGGTCAGCGACTTCAGCGAGAACGCCGAGACGTGCATGGCGGTCGCGACCGACTCGAACGGCGTGTTCAGGAAGTTGCCGCCGAGGGCGTCCTGCGGGGCGAAGCCGATGGAGTGGACGACGCCGTCGAGGCCGCCGAGCTCGTCGCGGACGAGGCCCTCCAGGCGGGCCAGGTGCTCGTCGTTGGTGACGTCGAGCTCGATCACCTTGACCGGCTTGGGCAGCTTCTTGGCGATGCGCTCCGTCAGCGACGGGCGCGGCCACGCCGTGAGGATGACCTCGGCGCCCTGCTCCTGGGCCAGCTTGGCGGCGTGGAAGGCGATGGAGGACTCCATCAGCACTCCGGTGATGAGGATCCGCTTGCCCTCGAGAATTCCGCTCATGGTGATCAGTGACCCATGCCCAATCCGCCGTCAACGGGAATGACGGCTCCGGTGATGTACGCGGCGTTGTCGGACGCCAGGAAGCTCACGGCGGCCGCGATCTCCTCGGGCTGCGCGTAGCGGGCCAGCGGCACCTGCGCCAGGATGCCCTCGCGCTGCTCGTCGCTGAGCACCTTCGTCATGTCGGTGTCCACGAAACCGGGGGCGACGACGTTGAAGGTGATGTTGCGGGAGCCCAGCTCGCGGGCGAGCGAGCGGGCGAAGCCCACCAGCGCCGCCTTGGAGGCGGCGTAGTTGGCCTGGCCGGCGCCGCCGAGGAGGCCGACGACCGAGGAGATCAGGACCACACGGCCCTTCTTCGCACGCAGCATGCCACGGTTCGCCCGCTTGACGACGCGGAAGGTGCCGGTGAGGTTGGTGTCGACGACGGAGGAGAAGTCCTCCTCGGACATCCGCATCAGCAGCGTGTCCTTGGTGATGCCGGCGTTGGCCACCAGCACCTCGACGTTGCCGTGCTTGGCCTCGATCTCCTTGTAGGCCTGCTCCACCTGCTCGGAGTCGGTGATGTCGCAGCGCACGGCCAGCACGCCCAGGTCGGCGAGCTCCTGCGGCGGCTCCCCCGAACGGTACGTGATCGCGACCTTGTCGCCGGCCTGGGCGAAGGCGCGGGCGATGGCGAGGCCGATGCCCCGGTTTCCTCCGGTGACGAGAACCGAGCGGCTCAACGGATCACCCTTTCGCTTAGCTGTCTGAGTACCAAAAACCTATAGGCCCCGTACGTCATCCGGAGAATCGGGCTCCGACAGGGCCTTGGGACGCGCTCTGTCGAATACCTACAGAAACGAGTGGTCACCAGGGGCCCGGTCGCGACATGATCGAGCCGACCGTCCCCGACCCCGGGAGGACTTCCGTGGCCCATTCCATCGACGCGGCCTTCACCGCGCTGCCCCTGCGGGCGCTCGCCGACGCGGCGCTCGCACGGGCGCGCGCGCTCGGCGCCGACCATGCCGACTTCCGCCTGGAGCGGATCCGCAGCGCCTCCTGGCGGCTGCGGGACGCCAAGCCCTCCGGCGGCTCCGACACCACCGACCTCGGCTACGCGGTCCGGGTGGTGCACGGCGGTAGCTGGGGCTTCGCGTCCGGCGTGGACCTGACCATGGACGGCGCGGCCAGGGTGGCCTCGCAGGCCGTGGCGATGGCCAAGCTGTCCGCCCAGGTCATCAAGGCCGCCGGTTCCGGCGAGCGGGTGGAGCTGGCCGACGAGCCCGTGCACGCCGACAAGACCTGGATCTCCGCCTACGACGTGAACCCCTTCGACGTGCCGGACGCCGAGAAGTCGGCCCTGCTCGCCGACTGGAGCTCCCGGCTGCTGGCCGCCGAGGGCGTCGCACACGTGGACGCCTCGCTGCTCGCCGTCCACGAGAACAAGTTCTACGCCGACACCGCGGGCACCACGACCACCCAGCAGCGGGTGCGCGTCCACCCGCAGCTCACCGCCGTCGCCGTCGACGCCACCACCGGCGAGTTCGACTCCATGCGCACCATCGCCCCGCCCGCCGGGCGCGGCTGGGAGTACCTGACCGGCACCGGCTGGGACTGGAACGCCGAGCTGGAGCAGATCCCGGGCCTGCTGGCCGAGAAGATGCGGGCCCCGAGCGTGGAGGGGGGCCGCTACGACCTGGTCGTGGACCCGTCCAACCTGTGGCTCACCATCCACGAGTCCATCGGCCACGCCACCGAGCTCGACCGGGCGCTGGGCTACGAGGCGGCGTACGCGGGGACCTCCTTCGCCACGTTCGACCAGCTGGGCACCCTCAAGTACGGCTCCTCGATCATGAACGTGACGGGTGACCGCACCGCCGAGCACGGCCTGGCCACCATCGGCTACGACGACGAGGGCGTCGAGGCCCAGAGCTGGGACCTGGTCAAGGACGGCACCCTGGCCGGCTACCAGACCGACCGGCGGATCGCGAAGCTGACCGGCCTCGGCCGTTCCAACGGCTGCGCCTACGCCGACTCCCCCGGGCACGTGCCGGTCCAGCGGATGGCGAACGTCTCGCTCCAGCCGGATCCGGGCGGGCTGTCCACCGAGGACCTGATCGGCGGGGTGGAGCGCGGGATCTACGTGGTCGGCGACCGCTCCTGGTCGATCGACATGCAGCGCTACAACTTCCAGTTCACGGGGCAGCGGTTCTTCCGGATCGAGAACGGCCGGCTGGCCGGGCAGCTGCGCGACGTCGCCTACCAGGCCACGACCACCGAGTTCTGGGGCTCGATGGAGAAGGTCGGCGGCCCGCAGACCTACGTCCTGGGCGGCGCCTTCAACTGCGGGAAGGCCCAGCCGGGCCAGGTCGCGGCGGTCTCGCACGGCTGCCCGTCCGCCCTGTTCCGCGACGTGAACATCTTGAACACCACCCAGGAGGCGGGTCGATGAGCCGTACGAAGCCCCACGAGATCGTCGAGCGGGCCCTGGAGCTGTCCACGGCCGACGGCTGCGTCGTCATCGCCGACGAGGAGTCCAGCGCCAACCTGCGCTGGGCCGGGAACGCCCTGACCACCAACGGCGTCACCCGCGGCCGGACCCTGACGGTCATCGCCACGGTCGACGGCGGGCAGGGGACGGCCTCGGGGGTCGTCTCCCGCTCCGCGGTCACCGCGGCCGACCTGGAGCCGCTCGTACGGGCCGCCGAGGCGGCCGCGCGGGCCGCGGGTCCCGCCGAGGACGCCCAGCCGCTGGTGACCGGGACCCCGGCCTCGCCGGACTTCGCGGACGCCCCCGACGAGACCTCCTCGGCGGTGTTCGCGGACTTCGCCCCGGCCCTCGGCGAGGCCTTCGCCCGGGCCCGGGCGGGCGGCCGGGAGCTGTACGGGTTCGCCAACCACGAGCTGGTCTCCACGTACGTCGGCACCTCCACGGGCCTGCGGCTGCGCCACGACCAGCCCAACGGCACCCTGGAGCTCAACGCCAAGTCCACCGCGACTGCCGATGGCCGGTCGCGCTCCGCCTGGGCGGGCCGGGCCACCCGCGACTTCAAGGAGGTGGACCCCACCGTCCTGGACGCGGAGCTCGCCGTCCGCCTCGGCTGGGCCGAGCGCAAGGTGGAGCTGCCCGCCGGGCGTTACGAGACGCTGCTGCCGCCGACGGCCGTGGCCGACCTGCTGATCTACCAGATGTGGTCGGCGGCGGCCCGGGACGCGACGGAGGGCCGGACGGTCTTCTCCAAGCCCGGCGGCGGCACCCGGATCGGCGAGCG
This sequence comes from Streptomyces sp. NPDC029216, assembly GCF_040648015.1. Taxonomy (NCBI): domain Bacteria; kingdom Bacillati; phylum Actinomycetota; class Actinomycetes; order Kitasatosporales; family Streptomycetaceae; genus Streptomyces; species Streptomyces sp. NPDC029216. The sequence goes on from NZ_JBEZWL010000070.1 coordinate 27,034, forward strand.
GCTCTCGCAGCTGCCGCTGACCCTGCGCAGCGACCCGAACGCGCCCGGCCTGGAGTCGGCGCCGTTCGTGATCGCGCACAGCTCGGGCGACGACGCCTCGGTGTTCGACAACGGCCTGCCGGTCCCGGCGACCGAGTGGATCAGCGGTGGCGAGCTGGCCCGGCTGACCACGACCCGGCACAGCGCCGGGCTGACCGGGCTGCCGCTCTCCCCCGCCTTCGGGAACCTGATCCTGGAGGGGGGCGGCGACCAGTCGCTGGAGGAGATGGTGGCGGCCACCGAGCGGGGTCTGCTGCTGACCTGCCTCTGGTACATCCGCGAGGTCGACCCGGCCACCCTGCTGCTGACGGGGCTGACCCGGGACGGCGTCTACCTGGTGGAGAACGGGCAGGTCACGGGCGAGGTGAACAACTTCCGGTTCAACGAGTCCCCGGTGGACCTGCTGTCGCGGGCCACCGAGGCGGGGCGCACCGAGAAGACCCTGCCGCGCGAGTGGGGCGACTGGTTCACGCGGGCCGCGATGCCCGCCGTCCGCATCCCGGACTTCAACATGAGTTCGGTCAGCAAGGGCGTCTGACGCACCTAGACTGAGCACGGCATTTCCACAATTCGTAAGGAGTCGAGAGACCGTGACGGACATCGTCGACGAACTGAAGTGGCGCGGGCTGTTCGCCCAGTCCACTGACGAAGAAGCGCTGCGCAAGGCCTTCGCGGACGGTCCCGTCACGTTCTATTGCGGTTTCGACCCGACGGCCGCCTCGCTGCACGTGGGACACCTGGTGCAGGTGCTGACCGTGCGCCGGCTCCAGCAGGCGGGGCACCGCCCGCTGGCGCTGGTCGGCGGGGCGACCGGGCAGATCGGCGACCCGCGGCCGACGGCCGAGCGGACCCTGAACGACCCGGAGACCGTCGCGAACTGGGTGACGCGCCTGCGCACGCAGATCGAGCCGTTCCTGTCCTTCGAGGGCGAGAACGCGGCGGTCATGGTGAACAACCTGGACTGGACCGCGGGCATGTCCGCGATCGAGTTCCTGCGGGACATCGGCAAGCACTTCCGCGTCAACAAGATGCTGACGAAGGACTCGGTCGCCAAGCGGCTGGAGTCCGACCAGGGCATCAGCTACACGGAGTTCAGCTACCAGCTGCTGCAGGGCATGGACTTCCTGGAGCTGTACCGCCGCTACGGCTGCGTGCTCCAGCAGGGCGGCTCGGACCAGTGGGGCAACCTGACGGCCGGGCTGGACCTGATCCACCGCCTGGAGCCGCAGGCCCAGGTGCACGCGCTGGCGACGCCGCTGATGGTCAAGGCGGACGGCACCAAGTTCGGCAAGTCCGAGAGCGGCGCCGTGTGGCTCGACCCGGAGATGACCACCCCGTACGCGTTCTACCAGTTCTGGCTGAACGTGGACGACCGGGACATCTCCACCTACATGCGGATCCTGTCCTTCCGCTCCCGTGAGGAGCTGGAGGAGCTGGAGGCGCAGACCGCCGAGCGTCCGCAGGCGCGGGCCGCCCAGCGCGCGCTCGCGGAGGAGCTGACCACGCTGGTGCACGGCGCCGACCAGTGCGCGGCCGTGATCGCGGCGTCGAAGGCGCTGTTCGGCCAGGGCGAGCTGGCGGAGCTGGACGCGGCCACGCTGGCCGCGGCCCTGTCCGAGCTGCCGCACGCGAAGGTGGCGGAGCTGGGCCTGGTGGTGGACCTGTTCGCGGAGACCGGCCTGGTCGCCAGCAAGTCCGCCGCGCGCCGGACCGTGAAGGAGGGCGGTGCCTACGTGAACAACGTGAAGGTCACCGCCGAGGACGCGGTCCCGGCGCAGGAGGACCTGCTGCACGGGCGCTGGCTGGTGCTGCGCCGCGGCAAGAAGAACCTGGCGGCGGTCGAGGTGACCGGCGCCTGACGGGCGGTACGGCGAGGGGCCGGCACGGACGCACCGTCCGTACCGGCCCCTTCGTCATGCCCCGCCCGGCCGGCGGGGCTACGCCGTACGGCGTTTGCCGCCCTTGGCGGCCAGGTAGACCATGTCGCCCAGTCCGACGATGACGACGGCTCCGGCGAGCTGGAGCAGGTGCCGGATCCAGTCGATGCCCCTGGTGTCGTGCACGCCGATCCACGTGGCCACGGCGTTGCCGAGGACGCCGCCGATGATGCCGAAGACGGTGGTCAGCCAGAGCGGCTGGTGCTGCTTGCCCGGCAGGATGGCCCGGGCTATGAGGCCCAGCACGAAACCGACGATGATCGCCCACAACCAAGACATGTCGAGCCTCCTCGTGGCGCGGTGTGCGCATGTGGGGCCAGTCTCGGTCCGCGGGGCGCGCCGCGCATGTCGGGCGGCTCCGTTCAGGCGGTACCCCCTTCTCCCCGGCGCCCGGGGGGCGGCGTACCGTGGGGCCATGCAGCGGACGAAACGGAACGGGGCCGAGGTCTTCCGGATCACCGGGGCCCGCATGGGACTTGCCGAGGACGTACGGGGGCGCCAGCGCCGGTACGTGATCTCGATGGGAATCAGGACTCTGTCGGTGGTCGCCACCGTGATCCTGTGGAACGTGGAGCGCCATGTGGCGGTCGTGACGCTTGCGGCGGGCCTCCTGCTCCCGTACATCGCGGTGGTCATCGCCAACGCCGGCCGCGAGTCGGCGCCCTCGCTGCCGTCGCACTTCGTGCCCGCCCCTGTGCGCCCTGCACTGGAGCCGGGGAACCTCAGGAAAACCTCAGATCAATCATGAAGTTCCGGTGCACCCCACCCGGTCCTGCGTGACATACTGCCTACGCGCTCCGCATCCCCCGTCGGAGCGACGGACCGACGCCGGGCAGCTCCCCCCGTGGCTGCCCGGCGTCGCCCTTCCGTCCGTTTGTAGGGTGGGGCCGTGACGTCTTCCGATACCCCCACCTGCTCCGCCAAGGGCTGCCGTGACGCGGCCGTATGGGTCCTGGCGTGGAACAACCCGAAGCTGCACGCGCCGGAACGGCGCAAGACGTGGCTGGCGTGCGAGGAACACCGCGAGCACCTGTCCCAGTTCCTGGGCGTCCGCGGTTTCCTCAAGGACGTGGTGAAGCTGGACGAGTGGGTCCAGCCGGAGGGCTAGGAGCGCTGAACGCCGACGGCCCTCCCGATGCGGGAGGGCCGTCCGGTGCGCGGGGGCTGCTAGCCGCCGATGGCCGACATCGGGCGGTCGGGCTGGAGGAAGGACGGGTCGTCGAGGCCGGAGCCGGCCTTCTTGCCCCACATCGCCACCTTCCACAGGCGGGCGATCTCCTCGTCCGGGGCGCCCGAGCGCAGCGCGGAGCGCAGGTCGGACTCCTCGGTGGCGAACAGGCAGGTGCGGACCTGGCCGTCGGCCGTGAGCCGGGTGCGGTCGCAGGCGCCGCAGAAGGGGCGGGTGACCGAGGCGATGACCCCGACGGTGGCGGGGCCGCCGTCGACCACCCAGCGCTCGGCGGGGGCGGAGCCGCGCTCCTCGGCGCCCTCTTCGGTGAGGGTGAAGCGGGTGCGCAGGGACTGCAGGATGTCCCCGGCGGTGATCATGCCGTCGCGCTTCCAGCCGTGCTGGGCGTCCAGGGGCATCTGCTCGATGAAGCGGAGCTCGTACTCGTTCTCCACGGCCCAGGCGAGCAGGTCGGGAGCCTCGTCGTCGTTGAGGCCGGGCATCAGGACGGCGTTGACCTTGACCGGGGTGAGGCCGGCCTCGCGGGCGGCGGCCATGCCGTCGATGACGTCGTGGTGGCGGTCGCGGCGGGTGAGGGTCTTGAAGACCTCGGGGCGCAGGGTGTCGAGCGAAACGTTCACTCGGTCCAGGCCGGCGGCCTTCAGGGCCTGCGCGGTGCGCTTGAGGCCGATGCCGTTGGTGGTCAGCGACATCTTGGGGCGGGGCTCCAGGGCGGCGCACCGCTCGACGATCCCGACGAGGCCGGGGCGCAGCAGCGGCTCGCCGCCGGTGAAGCGGACCTCGGTGATGCCCAGCTGGGTGACGGCGATGCGGATCAGTCGGACGATCTCGTCGTCACTGAGCAGATCGGACTTTCCCAGCCACTGCAGGCCTTCTTCGGGCATGCAGTAGGTGCAGCGCAGGTTGCACCGGTCGGTGAGTGAGACGCGCAGGTCAGTGGCCACGCGGCCGTACGTGTCGAGAAGCACTGTGGGCCCCCTCCCCTGTCCGGATCTAGAGGTTCTATGGATCGAGCGTACGCGACCCGTGTGTCCCGGAGGGATGCCCGAATGAACGAGACGTAACGCGGCCGCGTCGTAGGGAAGTACGACGCGGCCACGCACGGTGTTCACACGGTCTCGGGGAGCCCCCGTCAGTGGGCCCCCGTGCCGGTGAGGGAGCGTACCTCCAGCTCGGCGAACTTCTGCGGGTCGGCCTTCTCCTTGGACAGGACGGTCCCCAGCCAGCCGAGGAGGAAGCCGAGCGGGATCGAGATGATGCCCGGGTTCTCCAGCGGGAACCAGTAGAAGTCGGCGTCCTTGAACATCGAGGTGGGCTTGCCGGAGACGACCGGCGAGAAGAGCACCAGGCCGACCGCCGAGATCAGGCCGCCGTAGATGGACCACAGCGCGCCCTGGGTGGTGAAGCGCTTCCAGAAGAGGCTGTAGAGGATCGTCGGAAGGTTGGCGGAGGCGGCGACCGCGAAGGCGAGGGCGACCAGGCCGGCCACGTTCATGTCGCGGGCCAGGGCCCCGAGGAAGATCGCGACGGCGCCGATGACCACGGTGGACCAGCGGGCGGCGCGCATCTCCTCCTTCTCGGTGGCCCGTCCCTTGCGGATGACGTTGACGTAGATGTCGTGCGCGAAGGACGAGGAGGAGGCCAGGGTGAGGCCCGCGACCACGGCGAGGATGGTGGCGAAGGCCACCGCGGAGATCACGGCGAGGAGGATCGCGCCGCCGGTGGAGTCGGGTCCGCCGCCGACGGCCTGGGCGAGCAGCGGGGCCGCGGTGTTGCCGGACTTGTTGGACTTGGTGATGTCGTCCCGGTTGAGCAGGGCGGCGGCGCCGAAGCCGAGGGCGATGGTCATCAGGTAGAAGGCGCCGATGATGCCGATGGCCCAGTTCACGGACTTGCGGGCGGCCTTGGCGGTGGGGACCGTGTAGAAGCGGATCAGGATGTGCGGCAGGCCGGCGGTGCCCAGGACCAGGGCGAGGCCCAGGGAGAAGAAGTCCAGCTTGGTGAGCGAGTCCTTGCCGTACTTGAGTCCCGGCTCCAGGAACTTCGCCCCCTGGCCGCTGTGCTCGGCGGCCTGGCCGAGCAGCGCGGAGATGTTGAAGTTGAACTTCAGCAGCACCAGGAAGGTGATCAGCAGGGTGCCCGCGATCAGCAGCACCGCCTTGATCATCTGGACCCAGGTGGTGCCCTTCATCCCGCCGATGGTCACGTAGACGATCATCAGGACGCCGACCAGGGCGACCACGGCGATCTTGCCGCCGTCGGCGGTGATGCCCAGGAGCAGCGAGACGAGCACGCCCGCGCCGGCCATCTGGGCGAGCAGGTAGAAGATCGAGACCACGATGGTGGAGGTGCCGGCGGCGGTGCGGACGGGCCGCTGGCGCATCCGGTACGCGAGCACGTCGCCCATCGTGTAGCGGCCGGAGTTGCGCAGCGGCTCGGCGACCAGCAGCAGGGCCACCAGCCAGGCCACGAGGAAGCCGATGGAGTAGAGGAAGCCGTCGTAGCCGAAGAGGGCGATGGCGCCGGCGATGCCGAGGAAGGACGCGGCGGACATGTAGTCGCCGGAGATGGCGAGGCCGTTCTGGAATCCGGTGAACTGGCGGCCGCCGGCGTAGAAGTCGGCGGCGTCCTTGGTCTGGCGGCCGGCCCAGACGGTGATGGCGAGGGTGGCGACGACGAACAGCCCGAACAGGGTGATGATCAGCGGGCGGTGCTCGGTGGCGCCGGCGGCGGTCGTCAGGTGCGGGATGGCGCTCATGCCCGGCCCTCCATCTCGTCCTTGATGGCCCGGGCCTTGGGGTCGAGCCTGGCGGCGGCGTGCCGTGAGTACAGCCAGGCGATCAGGAAGGTCGTCGCGAACTGGGCGAGCCCGAGGACGAGGGCGACGTTGACGTTGCCGAAGAGCTTGGTCCCCATGAAGGCGCCCGCGTAGTTGGACAGCAGGACGTAGAGCAGGTACCAGGCGATGAAGGCCACGGTGAGCGGGAAGGCGAAGGAGCGGTAGGAACTGCGCAGTTCGGCGAATTCGGGGCTCTGCTGGACGCGCGCGAACTCTTCGGCCGGCACCTGTGCCGGGGCCGGTCCCGCGCTGCCCGGCGGCGGCGCTGCTTGCGTGGTCACGGGGGGTTCTCCTTGTGACGCGGGTGCGGTGGGGACGGACAAAACAACCTCCGTGTGGGGGCCGGTGGTGCTGAGCCCCCCTGTCAACGGCACGGCCGGCGTGTCGGGACGGTTCAACACCCGTTGTTTCTTTGGCTGGTTCTCGGAGCGGGCGGCTGATTTCTCGAACTGATGGCGCAAAGGGGAACGTCGGCGCTAGGTTCGCCTGTCATGAACGCGTCCGACGCAACCGCGTGCGGGCTGCTCTTTCACGGATGATGTGGAGAACCCATGGCTCATCTGGGATCCGGCCGTCGGCGGGCCCTCGCCGTTCCGGTCGGTCTGGCGCTCACGGCCTCCCTCGCCTTCCTGCCCCCGGTGGCTGCCTCGGCCGCGCCGCTGGGCAACACGGCGGACTCGGCGACGGCCGCCGGGACCGCCGCCACCGGCCCCGCGCTCTCGTACGTGGCGAACCTGACCGCGTACGGGACGGCCAAGCAGGCCGGGAAGGCCATCGAGCAGGCCGGCGGGACGGTGGTGACGTCCTATGAACAGATCGGCATCGTCGTCGCACATTCCCAGAACCCGGACTTCGCCAAGCAGCTGCGGGCCCAGCGGAACCTGTTCGTGTCCGTGGGAGCCACCCGTACGGCCCCTCTCCAGACGGTGCAGACCACCGAGGAGGGCACCACCCAGAGACTGAGCGACACGGACGCCGCCCGGGCCGCGGCGGCGGCCGAGCCGGGTCAGGAGCCCCTGGAGGCCAACCAGTGGGACCTGCGGGCGATCGGGGCCGACCAGGCCCAGAAGGTCAACGCGGGCAGCACGGACGTCACCGTGGGCGTCATCGACACCGGCGTGGACGACACCCACCCGGACCTCGCCGCGAACTTCTCCAGGGGGCAGTCCGCCAACTGCGTCGGCGGCGTCGCGGACACCACCGACGGCGCGTGGCGCCCGTACGCGGACGGCAGCGACCACGGCACGCACGTGGCGGGCACCATCGCCGCCGCGCGCAACGGGGTCGGCGTCAGCGGTGTCGCGCCGGGCGTCAAGGTCGCCGCGATCAAGGTGAGCGAGCCCGGCACCAGCCTCTTCTACACCGAGGCGGTCGTCTGCGGCTTCATGTTCGCCGCCGAGAAGGGGATCGAGGTGACCAACAACAGCTACTACGTCGACCCCTGGTACTTCAACTGCAAGACGGACGACGACCAGAAGGCGCTGGTGGAGGCCCTCACCCGGGCCTCGAAGTACGCCGAGCGCAAGGGCGTGCTGAACGTCGCCGCGGCCGGCAACGAGAACTGGGACCTGGCCGCCGACTCGATCACGGACGACACCAGCCCGGACGACGCCACCCCCGCGCCGCGCACCATAGACCCGAAGGTCTGCCTGGACCTGCCCACGCAGCTGCCGGGCGTGGTCACGGTCAGCGCGACCGGCGACAAGGGCTTCCGCTCGTACTACTCCAGCTACGGCCTCGGCGTCGTCGACGTGGCCGCCCCCGGCGGCGACAAGTGGCAGGTCCCTGCCACCCCCGACGCCAACGGGCGCGTGCTGTCCACCCTCCCCGGCGGCGGCTACGGCTACAAGCAGGGCACCTCGATGGCCACCCCGCACGTCGCGGGCGTCGCGGCCCTGCTCAAGAGCGCGCACCCGGGGGCCACGCCCTCCCAGCTCCAGATGATGCTCAAGGCCCAGGCGACGAAGACCGCCTGCCCGGACAAGATCTACGACGGCACCGGGAACCTGATCGACGCCACCACCTGCCGGACCAAGTGGGGCCAGACGGGCTTCTACGGCTCCGGCGTGGTCGACGCCCTCAAGGCCGTCAAGCAGTAGGGGCACGCGTACGGGAAGGGGCCGGGCGGATCACCCGCCCGGCCCCTCACGTTCGCACCGCCGGTGTCAGGGCTTGATCAGGACCTTGAGCGCGCTGCGGTCGTCCATGGCGCGGTAGCCGTCCGGGACCTCGTCCAGGGACACGGCGCGGTCGAAGACGGGCGCCGGGTCGATCGCGCCGCTCAGCACGTCCTCCAGCAGCTCCGGGATGTACGCGCGGACCGGCGCGACACCGCCGCGCAGGCTGATGTTGCGGTCGAACATGACGCTGAGGTCGAGGCCGGTGCCGCTGCCGTGCGGGACGCCGACGTAGCCGATGGCGCCGCCGTCGCGGGTGATGTTCACGGCCGTGCGCATGGACTGCTCGGTGCCCACCGCCTCGATGACGGCGTGCGCGCCCTGGCCGCCGGTCAGCTCGCGGACGGCGGCCTCGGCGGCCTCGCCGCGCTCGGCGACCACGTCGGTGGCGCCGAAGAGCTTCGCGATGTCCGTCCGGGCGCTGTGGCGGCCCAGGGCGATGATCCGCTCGGCGCCGAGCCGCTTCGCCGCGAGGACCCCGCACAGGCCGACGGCGCCGTCACCGACGACGGCGACGGTGGAGCCGGCGCGGACGCCCGCGCCCAGGGCGGCGTGGTGGCCGGTGCCCATGACGTCGGAGAGGGCGAGGAGCCCGGTCAGCAGGTGGTCGTCGGAGGCGGCCGCGGCGGGCAGCTTCACCAGGGTGCCGTCGGCGTGCGGGACCCGCACGGCCTCGCCCTGGCCGCCGTCGAAACCGACCGAGCCCCAGAAGCCGCCGTGCACGCAGGAGGTGTACAGGCCCTCGGAGCAGTAGTCGCAGGTGCCGTCGGACCACATGAAGGGGGCCACGACGAGGTCCCCGGCCTTCAGGCCGGAGACGGCGGAACCGGTCTCCTCGACGACGCCGAGGAACTCGTGTCCGATGCGCTGGCCGGGCCGGCGCTGGGCCTCGCCGCGGTAGGCCCACAGGTCGCTGCCGCAGATGCAGGCACGAAGGACGCGGACGACGGCGTCCTCGGGGCGCTGGATCGCAGCGTCGGGCACCTCCTCCACGCGGATGTCGTGCGGGGCGTGGATGACGGTGGCGCGCATGGTGGTGCAGCCCTCCGGCTCGGGGATGGTTCAGTCTTGTAGGACTTCCCTACCGTACGCCTGCCCCCGCCGGAGTGCGCCCGCGGCCAGCAGGTACTGGGCCGCCAGGTAGGTCGCCATGATCCAGAAGTCGGGGCGGGGCAGCTGCGGCCACTCGGCCACGCCGGTCGCGATGAGGGTGTCGGAGAGCAGGAACAGGGCCCCGCCCGCCCCCGCGACCCGGCCCAGCGCGCTGGAGCGGTAGGCCATGGAGGCCAGCAGCAGGCTGTAGCCGGCCACGGGGATCCGCAGCCCGGCCGGGAGGTCCCCCCACAGCAGCGCGACGGTCCCGACGAGCGCCACGGCGTACGCGCCCCCGAGCGCGGGGCTGGTACGGGCCCGGCCGAAGAGGCTGTGCTTGCCGAAGAGCATGAGGTAGCAGACGTGCCCGGCGGCGAAGGAGCCCATGCCGACGAGGAAGGCGGGCTCGGCGTCGAAGAGCAGGGCGAGGTCCCCGCCCCAGCCGAACAGCAGCGCGGCGACCAGCAGCCGGGGGGCGCGGAGGGTGAGCACGTACCCGGCCAGCAGCGGCATCAGCAGCGGCTTGGCGACGAGGTGCCCGGGGTGCCAGCCGGCGAGCAGCGCCCCGAAGTCGACGGCGCAGGCCACGGCGAAGGCGCCGAGCAGCACCCGCCCGGCGCGGCCCGTCCCCACGGGCGCGGGCCGTGCCCAGGAGGGCGTACGGGACTCGGTGGCGCTCACGCGGCGGGCTCCGGGGCCTTCTCCGGCTGCGGTGCGGCGGCGGGGGCGGGCTGCCAGCCGGGGCCGCGGAAGACCCGTCCGGCGCGCTCGCGCCAGCTGCGGGCGGCGCGGACGTCGCGGGCGATGGCGGCGTACTCGTGGGTGGCCACGCGCAGCGGGTTGTGGGTGTCGATGTTCTTGGTGAGCCCGTAGACGGGCCGCTCCGTCTCCCCGACCCAGGACCCGAACATCCGGTCCCAGACGATCAGGATGCCGCCGAAGTTGCGGTCCAGGTAGCCGCCCTGGGAGGCGTGGTGGACGCGGTGGTGGGAGGGGGTGTTGAAGACGTACTCGTAGGGCCTGGGCAGCTTCCCGATGCGCTCGGTGTGCACCCAGAACTGGTAGAGGAGGTTGATGCCGTAGCAGAAGGGGATCGCGGCCGGGTGCACCCCTAGGGCCACCATCGGCAGGTAGAACCACCAGGTGGTCGCGCTGGTCCAGGGCTGGCGCAGGGCGGTGGTGAGGTTGAACCGCTTGCTGCTGTGGTGGACCACGTGGCAGGCCCACAGGATGCGGATGACGTGGTGGAGCCGGTGCTGCCAGTAGTAGAGGAAGTCCTGGACGAGCAGCATCAGCAGGGCGGTCCACCACAGGAACGGCACCCGCAGCGGGGTCAGTTCGTAGACGGCGGTGAAGACGGCGACGACCGGGATCTTCCAGAGCAGGTCGAAACCGATGCTGCCGAGCCCCATGGTGACACTGGTGACCGCGTCCTTGGTGTCGTAGCCGGCGGCGTCCTCGTCGGGATGGAGCCGGTAGCTGACCACCTCGATGACGGTGAGCAGCACGAAAGCGGGTATGGACCACAGCACGACATCGGGCAGATTTGGCATGGGCGCACCTTAGGGCGGGTTCCGGGGTGCCGCTAGGGGTTGTTACCGATCAGTATCCGACGGGGTTACCGCGGGTACAAGGGGGTGGGTGCATGGCAGGGGTGGAAACCGCCGTACTCCGGGCAGCGAGCACGGCGGCAGGGTGGCTGTGGAGGTCCCGGCTGGGCCAGGTGCCGGGCGCCCGGCTCGCCGACCGCCCGGTCCGGCCGGCCGCGCGGTGGCGCCGGCC
>NZ_JBEZWL010000071.1:0-37001 GCF_040648015.1 Streptomyces sp. NPDC029216
GGCCGGGGCGGGCGGTCCGGCCGGAGTGTCCGGGGTGTCCGGTGTGTCCGGGGTGGACGAGTTCTGGCTGCTCGCGCAGGAGCTGCGGGGCGCGCGGGAGCAGGCGCACGAGACCCTCGTACGGCTGGCCGTGCCGGCCGCGCCGAGCGACAGCGACCGCAAGGTGGAGGTCTTCGTCAACCTCGCGCGCCGGCTTCAGTCGCTGGTGCACCGGGAGATCTCGCTGCTCGACGAGCTGGAGGACACGGTCGAGGACCCCGACCTGCTCAGGCAGCTCTTCCACGTCGACCACCTCGCCACCCGGATCCGCCGGCACGCCGAGAACCTCGCGGTGCTGGGCGGCGCCGCCTCCCGGCGCCAGTGGACGCGGCCGATCGACCTGAGCGAGGTGCTGCGGTCCTCGGTGGCCGAGGTGGAGCAGTACACGCGGGTGAAGGTGGTGCCCCCGGCGGGCGGCACCGTACGCGGGCACGCCGTCGCCGACGTGGTGCACCTGCTGGCCGAACTCGTGGAGAACGCCACGGTGTTCTCCGCTCCCGACACCGATGTGGTGGTGCGGGCCGAGCGGGTCACCGCCGGTATCGCGGTCGAGGTGGAGGACCGAGGCCTGGGCATGCCGCCGCGCGAGCAGAGCCGGATGAACACCCTGCTGGGCGACCCGGACCAGGTGAGCGTGCGGCACCTGCTGGCGGACGGGCGGATCGGCCTGTTCGTGGTCTCGGCACTGGCCCGGCGGCACGGGATCGCCGTCGAGCTGAAGTCCAACATCTACGGCGGGGTGCTCGCGGTCCTCGTGCTGCCCCAGGGCCTGCTGGGCGCGGAGTCCCCGAACGCCGCCGACGCCCTGTCCGGCTCCCGCCCCACCTCCTGGGGCACGGCCGAACCCACCCCCCTCCCCCCTCTGGAACCGGCCCGCCTCCCGGACCCGACCTCCCCGCCCCCCGAGCGTCCGGCCCCGGATGCGGAGGAGCCCCGGGATGCGGGCTGGGGCCTGACCCCGGCCCGTCCCGTGGACCGCGAACGGCCCCTGACCCCGGGCCGGGCACGGATGGCCGAGGCGCACGACACCGCGGGCGCGGCCCGGCCCTTGGACCGCGACCGGCCGGCGGACCCCGAACGGGGTCCCGCCCCGGCCGGGTTCGCGGAAGCGGCGGCCTCCGATTCGGGCTGGGGCCTGGCCCCTCAGCCCGTGGGCCGCGAACGGCCCCTGGCCCCGGGCCGGATCCCGGGCCCGGCACGGATCGCCGAGGCGGACGACACCGCGGGCGCGGCCCCGGCCCGGCGCTTGGACCGCGGCCGGTCGACGGAGCCCGAACGGAGCCCCGACTCGGCCGGGTTCACGAATGCGGGGGAGTCCCGGGGTTCGGGCTGGGGCCTGGCTCCTCAGCCCGTGGGCCGCGAACGGCCCCTGGCCCCAAGCCGGATCCCCGGCCCGGCACGGACCGCTGAGGCGGACGACACGGCTGACCCGGGCTGGAGCCCGGGGCCCCTCCGGTCCCTGGACCGGGGTCGGCCGGCGGACCCCGTACGGAGTCCCGGCCCGGCCGGGACCGCCGGTGCGGACGGCGCCTCGGACGCGGGACGGGGCCTGGGACCGGCCCCGTCGCCGGACCGGGGGCGGTCCTCGGAGCCGGCCCGGCCGCTGCCCTCGGGCTGGAGCCAGGAGGGCGGCTGGAGCCAGGACCCCGGCCGGTCCCTGGACCTCGGGCGCGCACCCGCTCCCGGCGGGGCCCCGGAGCCCGTCCGGCCCCCAGCCCCCGGCGGGGCCCCCGCCGCAGCACGTACCGCGGACCCGGCCCGCGCCCTGGACCTCGGCCGGACCCCGTCGCTGGACGACGACCCGGCCCGGCCCCCGGGCCTCGGCCGTGTCCCGGCCCCCGGCCGGCCCCGGATCACCGACACCGACTGGACCACCGACGCGGGCCTGGCCACGAACCTCGGCCGGGCCTCCGAAACGGACCGAGCCTCCGGCGCGGACCGGGCCACCGGCCTCGACCGGCCCTCCGACGCAGGCCTGGCCACGGACTACGGCCGGGTCACTGACGCGGGCCTGGCCACGGACCTTGGCCGGGTCGCAGACGCGGGCCTGGCCACGGACTTCGACCGGGCCGCAGACGCGGACCGGCCCACCGCCCTCGACGGGCCCACCGCCCTCGACCGGGCCTCCGGCCTCGGGCGGTCGTTCGACGAGGTTTGGAGTGCTGATCCGGGCCGGTCCCCGAGCCCGGCCCGGGGGGCCGTGCCCGGCGGGGTCCCCGGGCCGGCCGTCCCCGGACTGGAGCAGGCTTCGGGCCCCGCCTCCGCGTGGGCCCGGGGGGTCGGGGACGGGTACCCCGGGCCCCTGCCGCGGCGGGGCGGGGAGCGGCCCCCGTTGCCCCGCCGGCGCGCCCAGACGCATCTCGCGCCGCAGCTGTGCGAGGCCCCCGCCCCCCGCCGCGCGGACGGCGGCACCGAGCAAGCCGTGCACGACCCCGGCCTGATGGCGGCCTTCCAGCGGGGCTTCGGCCTCGCCCAGTCCGAGCAGCAGACACGGACACACGAGTGAACACCCGCACGAACCCCAGCAAGGAGCACACCCCCATGGCCGGCGAAGTGGCGACGCAGACGCAGATGCAGACGCAGACGATGGTGAAGACCAAGACCAGCAGCCTCTCGGATCTCGACTGGCTGCTCGGCGGGCTCGTCCAACGGGTCCCGTACACGCGCGCCGCGGTCCTGCTGACCAACGACGGGCTCGTCACCTGTGTGCACGGCCTGGACTCCGACAGCGCCGACCACATGGCCGCCCTCGCCTCCGGCCTGTACTCCCTCGGCCGCAGCGCCGGCGCCCGCTTCGGGGACGGCTCCGAGGTCCGTCAGGTCGTCGTCGAACTCGACACCGCCCTCGTCTTCGTCTCCGCGGCCGGCTCCGGCACCTGTCTGGCCGTACTCGCGGACCGGGAGGCCGACGCCGGCGTGCTCGGCTACGAGATGGCGATGCTGGTCAAGAGCGTACGGCCGTACCTGGCGGCCCCGCCGCGCCGCCCCGTGGCCGCGGCCGTCGCCGACGCCGACGCCGGGCGATGAGGGTCTGGGCCAGGGGGGAAAGGGGAACGGGGGCCGGTGCGCTGCGCGACACGCCCTGGCTCGACGACTCGGCCGGCCGGGTCATGCGCCCGTACACGGCCAGCGGCGGCCGCACCCGGCCCGCCGTCGCCCTCGACCTGCTGTCCCTGGTGACCGCCACCGGGGTCCGCCCGAGGGCCCCGCTCGGCGCCGAGCACACCCTCGCGCTGCGCTGCTGCGCGGGCGCGGCCGCGGTGACGGTCGCCGAGGTCGCCGGCCACCTGCGGCTCCCGGCGGTGGTGGTGAAGGTGCTGCTGTCCGACCTGATGGAGTGCGGGGCCGTGATGGCACAGGCGCCCCGGTTCCCGGGCGGCGCCGGGTCCTTCGCCGCCGACGACCAGACCCTGCTGAGGGCGGTGCTCGATGGCCTACGCCGACGGCTCTGAGGCCCCGGCCCTGCCCGTGACCCTGAAGATCCTGGTCGCGGGCGGGTTCGGGGCGGGCAAGACCACCTTCGTGGGCGCGGTCAGCGAGATCGAGCCGCTGTGCACGGAGGAACTGCTGAGCGGGACCGGCGAGGCCGCCGACCCGCTCGACGGGGTGGAGGCCAAGACGGCGACCACGGTGGCCCTGGACTTCGGCCGGCTCACCCTCGACGACCGGCACGTCCTCTACCTGTTCGGCACGCCCGGCCAGCAGCGCTTCTGGTTCCTGTGGGAGGAGCTCTGCGCGGGCGCGCTCGGCGCCGTCGTCCTCGCCGACACCCGCCGCCTCGCCGACTGCTTCCCCGCCGTGGACTTCTTCGAACGGCGCGGCATCGGCTTCGTCGTCGCCGTCAACGAGTTCGACGGCAGCCACCGCTACACGGCCGAGGAGGTCCGTGAAGCGGTGGGGCTCGGCCCGGAGGTGCCCGTCGTCCGCTGCGACGCGCGCCTCACGGGATCCGGTACGGGGACGCTGGCCGCCCTCGTCCACCACCTGCTGTGCACGGCGCGGCGCGCCGCGGCGCCGCGTCCGCCGGCCCAAGCCCAGTACGCACACCACTTCCCACCGGGGGGACTGCCATGACCCGCTACGAATCGACCGGCCACCTGCTGCTCACCCCGGTGGACCGGGAGGCGCCCGCGCGCGCCGTCCGGCTGCGCGAGATGAACCTGGGGGAGCGGGTGGACGCCGAACTCGACGCCTTCGCCCGCCGGGTCGCGCAGACCCTCGACGCCCCGTACGCCGGGGTCAACTTCGTCGGCGAGGACCGCCAGTTCTTCGCCGGACTGCACCACGGCCCGGACGCGGCGGCGAGCGGCTATCCCGCGCGGGTGCTGCCCCGCGACCACGGCTACTGCCCCCACGTGGTGGTGCGGCGCCGCGCCCTGGTCCTGGAGGACGTACGGGACTTCGCGCGCTTCGCGGGCAACGCGGTCGTGGACGAGAGCGGGGTCCGCTCCTACCTCGGGGCGCCGCTCACCGACCGGCGCGGCATCGTCCTCGGCACCGTGTGCGCGGTCGACGTGGTCCCCCGGAGGTGGGGACTGCCGGGCCTGACGACGGTCAAGTCCCTCGCCGCCGAGCTCGTGGAGCTGCTCCAGGAGCGCGGGGACCGCCCCGCCTGAGGCGACCCCGTCCGCCCGGTACCCGCTCAGCGCAGGAAGGCCGTGATCCGCTGCCGCAGCGAGCCGGCGTCCAGCCCGTGCGCGGCGGTGTGCTCCTCGATCGTCCCGAACCGGCGCAGCTCGGCGCGCCCCACCCCCAGCGGCAGGACCCGGTGCGGGACGTCGAGCAGCGCCTGCCCGGCGGCCGCCGCCGAGGTGCCGGCGAGGTACGGCTCCACCAGGACGACGTCGGCCGAGGCGCGGCCCGCGGCGGCGCGCAGGGCCTCGTCGTCGAAGGGGCGCACCGTGGTGGCGTACAGCACGGTGACGTCGAGGCCCTCGGTCGCGGCGAGGACGTTGTCGAGCAGCGGGCCGACGGCGACCACCACGCCCGCGCCGCCCTCCCGTACGGTCCGGAAGCCCAGGTCGCCGGCCGGCGGGAGGGGGGCAGCGTTCGACATCTGGGAGAGCCGGACGTAGACCCGGTCGTCCCCGGCGGCGTAGGCGTGGCGCAGCAGGGCCTCGGCCTCGTCGGGGTGGCCGGGCACGTGCACGGTCCAGCCGTCGAGGGTGTCCAGCAGGGCCACGTCACCGGGGGACATGTGGGTGTAGCCGCCGGCCGGCCAGTCGTAGCTGGCGCTGGAGCTGACCAGGACCCCGCCCGTGTCCTGGTGCCCGAAGTCCAGCTTGACCTGCTCGAACGGCCGCTCGACGAGGAAGCTGGCGAAGGTGTGGAGCACCGGCCGCAGCCCGGTGAGGGCCAGGCCGCCGCCCACGCCGACGAGCAGCTGCTCCCGGATCCCGACGTTGATCACCCGGTCGGGGTGGCGCTCCTGGGCGGGCCGGAACCCGTCCATGGTGATCTCGGCGAGCACGAGCGCCAGCCGGGGGTCCTCGTCGAGCAGCCTCGACGTGACCGAGATGAACCGTTCCCGCATGGTGTCCATGGACGTTCCCCTCAGTACTTCTTCTCGACGCGGGCGACGACGGCGTGCGGCCGGCCCGGATGCGGTGTGGTGAAGGCGGCGTGCAGCGCCGCGTGGTCGCGCCCGTCCACGGTGGCCGTGCTCCAGCCGGCCGCCTCGAAGCGGGAGGCGATCCCGCCGGGCCAGCCGTGGGTGGCGGAGTCGTTGTCGATCACCACGGTGTGCAGGGCCTCCAGCCCGGCGGAGCCGGCGTAGGCGATGGCCTCGTGGTTGCTGCCCTCGTCGAGCTCCGCGTCCCCGATCAGCGCCCAGACGGCGGGCTCGTCGAGCCCCTGCGCCCGCAGCCCGAGCGCGCTGCCGACGGCGAGCGGCAGACCGTGCCCGAGGGAGCCGCTGGCGATCTCCACGCCGGGGATCAGGACCCGGTCGGGGTGGTGCCCGAGGGGGGAGTCGTACGTGCCGAAGCCGGACAGCCAGTCGACGGGGAAGAACCCCTTGGCGGCGAGTACGGCGTAGTAGGCCATCGGCCCGTGCCCCTTGGACAGCAGGAACCGGTCCCGCCCGGGGTCCCCGGTGCTCCCGGGCCCGACCCGCAGCACCCGGTCGTAGAGCACCCACAGCACGTCCAGGGTGGAGGTGGCGGCGGGCCCGTGCTTCTCGTCGCCGGTCATCAGGGCCATCAGGCGGCCCAGGTCCTCGTAGCGGAAGCCTGCCTCCGCGGTTGCGTGTGTCATACAGGAACCATGCGACCTCAAGCGGACTTGAGGTCAAGCAGCCGCAGCCGGGTCCGTCAGATCGGGCCGCACCGGGAAAGGTGCGCGCGACCACCCGGGGAAGTGCGGTATGGTTCTCGTGCCGGTTCGGCCGGGGGAAACCCCAGGTCAGCGGCATCGGGACGTGGCGCAGCTTGGTAGCGCACTTGACTGGGGGTCAAGGGGTCGCAGGTTCAAATCCTGTCGTCCCGACCATGCGGAAACGCAGGTCGGAGGCCGTTCTCTCATCCGTGAGAGAGCGGCCTTTCGTGCGTCCGGAGCCGTGGCGGTCGCAGTGTGGTCGCACGTCCAGTCTGCGGCCGGTCGGCCGTGGCGCTGAACCCGGCTACGGCGGGGGAGCGGAGTCGGCGGAGGGCTTCGCGGAGGCGGTGGCCGCCGTGGCGCGCGGTCAGGCGGTGCGGATCGATGTCTGCTCCGGACCGCCGTGCCTGGACCGGGTGCCCGACGCCGTCCGGCTGGAGCCGGTGGGGCGGGTCCGGACCGCGACGGGGACGGTCGGCGGTGCGCCGCCTGCGCGGGACCGTCCGCCATGCCGGCGCTGTTCGCCCGCAAATTCTGGGGCGAGAAGCAGCGGGTGGTCTGCGGCCGGCGGGAGAAAAATCGGGCAAATCCTCATATCGCTCGGGTTCGGCCGGGGTAATTCCACAAGTTCTCGCCACGAGTTCTAGTGGATACATCCCTTCCTCGGCCCAAGATCCTGAACCAGGATCGTGTCGCATCCGGAAGCATTCAGTCCGCTTCGTCGACTCTGTACCCCAATGAGGACCCATGGTCTCCCCATTCGCCCTCCATGCCGATGCCTTCGGGTGGAGGTTCAGTGAAGGTCCTGCCCTCGGCGCGGCTCGAGAGCAGGGCCGTTGCACCCGGTGGGGACCCGGTCGCACAGCGGATGGGGGAGCGTTGGTCCTTTGAGGTTCCGGATCGGTCGTCCCGACAGCACCTTCGCGCATCCGGTTCCGGAGGAGCCACTACCCGTCCCCGTCGCGCACCCCAAAGTGCCCGAGCCCGTCGAACCACCCTTGTCGGACCACGAGATCGGCCTCATCAGGGCTTCCGTGTCGGTGGTCGAGCCCCTTGCCGTCGAGATGACGGTCTACTTCTACGCGATCCTGTTCGCCCGCCATCCCGAGGTGCGTCCGATGTTCCCGCCGGGGATGGACGCCCAGCGCGGCCGCCTCCTGCGCGCGCTGCTGCGCATCGTGGACCTGGTCGACGACCCCGAAAGCCTGGTCCGCTTCTGCGGACACCTCGGCCGCGATCACCGCAAGTTCGGCACCCTCGCCGCGCACTTCCCCGCCGTGGGCGAGTGCCTCCTCGCCTCTCTGGCCCGCTACGCGGGCCCCGCGTGGACCATGGACATCGCCGCCGCCTGGACGAAGGCGTACGGCGTGGTCGCCCAGGTCATGATCAGTGCGGCCGAGCAGGACGAGGCGCAACGGCCCGCCGTATGGCCCGCCACGGTGGTGCACCGCATCTCGCGCGGACACGGCATCGCCGAAATCACCGTACGACCGCACATCGCCTACGAGTACGCCGCCGGCCAGTACGTGAGCGTCGAGACCCCGTGGTGGCCGAAGCGGTGGCGCTACTACTCGGTCGCCAACGCGCCGCGCGAGGACGGCACCCTCACCTTCCACGTCCGCGCGGTGCCCGGCGGCTCGGTCAGCGACGCACTGGTGCACCGAGCCGTGGTGGGCGACGTACTGCACCTGGGGGCCCCGATGGGCGACATGGTCCTGGACGCGGCCGTCCATAAGGACCTGCTCTGCGTGGCCGGCGGCACCGGCCTCGCCCCGATCCGCGCACTCGTCGAAGAGGTCGCCCGTCGAGGGGGACGTCATCAAGTGGACCTGTTCCTCGGCGCCCGAACCGGCGGTGAGCTGTACGGGGTGGAAGACATGCTCAGGATGGCCCAACGGCACCACTGGCTGACCATCAGGGGCGCTGTCTCCCACGAGTACATCCCCGGAATCCGGGGCTCCTTGCCGGACGTCCTGGCCGAGTACGGGCCGTGGTACCAGCACGACGTCTATCTCAGCGGCCCGGCTCGGATGGTCGTCTGCGCCAGCGAGACGCTCACCCTGGCCGGCACCCTGCCCGAACGCATCCATCACGATCCGTTCGAGACCCCGGTCCTGTCCCTGCCCTGAGCCGAGGCGATCCCGCAAGCGCGCGCCCGCCGGGCGCGCCCGAACCACGCCCTTCCCCGAGGCGCCCCCTTGTCCGTCCTGCCAGGAGAACCCCTCGTGACCTTGCCTCCGCCGCCCTTCGGATCAGCGGGTGAGCACCAGCTGCAGCAGCAATTGGGCACCGCCGACCGAGCCGCCCGCTTCTACGATCGACAAGTGCGTCCCCATCTCACCTCCGAGATGCGGGAGTTCATCGGCCGCCAGGCGATGGTCTTCCTGGCCACCGCGGACTCCCACGGAGAGTGCGATGCCAGCTTCCGGGCCGGTCCCCCGGGATTCGTCCATGTGATCGACGAACACGCCCTGGCCTACCCCGAGTTCCGGGGGAACGGTGTGCTCGCCAGCGCCGGGAACATGACCGAGAACCCGCACCTCGGCATGCTCTTCGTGGACTTCACCCACCACCGCATAGGGCTCCACGTCAACGGCGTGGCCCGGCTCTACCGCGACGGGGACCTGCGCCGCATCCATCCCGGTCTGCCCACCGGTACCGTTCCCGGGCGCAGTCCGGAGATCTGGGTCCACCTCACCGTCGAGGAGGCCTACATCCACTGCTCCAAGTACATACCCCACCTGGAACCGGCCCCCCGTCCCGCCGGCCACGACCGGGCCCGCCCCAAGGACGCGGACTACTTCACCCAGCCGCACGTCCCGCCGGCCGGGCCGTCCGTGGGACCGGCTGTCCCAGCGGAGGAGACCCCACGGATCCACGGGGGTCACAGGGCCGGGCCCAGCCGGTTCCCGCGCTTGAGGAAGCTGGCGTGGAAGAGCGATCCGTCCGGGTGACGACGCCCCAGGTCGCTCCGGTCGGCGCCTCCCCCGAGTCCGTACCGCCGGGACCTACTCGTTGACCGGGACCGGGAGGGAGAGGACGGCGCTGGACGGGGTACCGGTGAGCTACTCCGCGGGCACGGTGAAGTCGATCCTTACGCGGCGCGCAGGTCCAGGCTCAGTACGTCGCTGACGTCCGAGGTGATGACGAGGTGCCCGGTGACGCCCGGCTTCCCGGTGGGCACGAGTGTGAGCGCCGTCAGCTGCACCCGGTCGGTGAACGGGCCCGGCTCGACGCGGATCTCGCCCGGCGGGGCCGGCCGGGCGAGGACCGCGGCCGGTGCGGGTGCGCCCCGCGGTGCGGGCATCGGCCGAACAGCGCGCGGTACATCTTCCCGTACCGGCACCCCTGAGCGCGGCAAAGGCAGCGGCCTCGGGCTCACCATCGCCACCGGCCGCACCCGACTCATCCGTGCACACCTCACCTTCACCAACGCATCCGACGGCGGAGCCCAGGCCGCCGCCCTTTCCCTGGACGCGGACACCCCGGCTGAGGCCCGACGGCTACGGCGTGGATTTCGCCGATCGAGTGACGGGAACGATGCTCACCGACGACCGGCTTGCCTGGCTAAGCTCGCCGAGATCAGCAAGCCCCGCGGGACGCCCAAGGCCTCGCCCCGATCCGGCCTGCGCCGGACTGTCTGCGTCGCTATCGCGATCCCAAGTCGGCAGCGAGAGTGAGGAGCGTCACATGCTGGGTGCTTCCGGCTTGCTTTGAGGACCGACCCAGAGGTTCGGCAGGCTTGCGCGGTGCACACCATCCGTGGTGGCACTCTCGAGCGGGCACCCGGGCGACGCCTCGGGGTGGCGGCCGGTTGGGGACCAGTTGGGGGCCAGCGCCAGTGCCCGCAGGTGCACGACGCGCGCATTTACGCACATTACTCGACCTCAAATCGCCCTGTATGTCAGGATTTTGACCCCGACCCATCGATCTGTGGGTCAAGGGGTCGCAGGTTCAAATCCTGTCGGCCCGACCATGCTTTTAGCTGGTCGGAGGCCGTTCTCTCATCCGTGAGAGGACGGCCTTTTCCGTGCCCGGATTGCTGGTGGTCGCAGTGTGGTCGCACGCCCTCTTTGGGCCGAGGGCCTCTCCCTTGCGCATGCCGGTGCCGATGAGGAAGTCGAACAGGTCGGCCATATCCGGGTCTGCCTGGTGGCAGTGCCGGAGGCAGCGGACGGCCTCGTGGGCGAGGCGGTGCTGTCTGACGGCGTCACCGAGAGCGCTGGAGAGAGTGGCCAGGCATCGGTAGAGGGTGGTCTTGCCGCGGTCGGCGGCGAGCTCGCCGGTGACGAACGCGGCGATGTGCCGGTGCCCGAGCTCGTCCAAGCTTCAGGGTCCCGAAGGCCGGGACGAGATCGTTGTGGACGTAGGCCCGGTACCGCGCCAGGGTGGTCGGCTTACCGGCCGGCCCGTTGGCCCAGCCGTCCACGCCCGGAGTGCGCTACCGCCGCTGGCGTACGGTCGCCTTCGAGGGCTGCGGGAGCCTGTCCGCCCCGGACCACCAGCGGCACCCGCGGCCTGATCCCGCTGCTCAACGCGGTGCCACCGGTGCGGGGCAAGCGCGGCAGGCCCCGGCACCTCACCCTCGGCTGCGCACTCATCTGCTGGCGAGGTCTGATCGCATCACGTACCAATGGATGATTCCGCTCCCCCCTTCGGTGGAGGGCCCGCCGAGGCGACGGTACCCAGGCGTGATGCCCGGAGGCCCGTCACGTAGCACCGTGGAACCGGCCGGTGGCAGTCGTCGGCCGGTGAGGATTCCGAGGCAGGAGTGGATGACGCGCATGGTGAGGCCGGCAGCAGCTCGGATGGTCGTGGCCCTGGGCAGTGTGGCTGCCGCGCCCTATATCGCCCTGAAGACGTACTGGGCATTCGGCGGCAGGGCGGGGCTTGCGGACGGGTTCGATGTAGTGGGTGAGTTCGAGAAGAACGGTGCCCCCGATGCTTTGGTGTGGCTGGAACGACACGGCATGGACTTCACGGCCGTGCTGGCGCTGACGGCGGTGATGCTGGCATCTGCCCTCGTATGGCCATGGGGCCGAAGACTTCCCCGGCGGCTACTGCTCGCCCCGGCCTGGGCGGGAACGCTGTTGATCCCCTACGGCCTGCTGACCGCCGTAGTTGCGCTCACCATGAACGGCAGTCACGCCGCGCCTTCGATAACTCAGTGGGTGGTGCCCGCCGGGGTCGGCGCGTTCCTGGGCATCGGAACAGCTCTGGGCATCGGAGCCTGGTCACACCTGAACCATCACGCTGTTACTGGACGCCGGCCTCGTTGAAAGGGGATGGCGATAGCGGAGCTGCGTCCTCACCGACATCCCGCGGCTCCGGCTATGCCATCCATCACCCCCCTTCCGCAGTGATCCGACTGCGTCAAAGTCGCTCGGTCATGGTGACCGCGGTGGAGACAATGCCCGGCAGCGATCCCGACCGGGCCGGCTTCACCATCGCTCTGGAGGCCGTCCGCGGCGCCGCTGTCAGCCTCGTCGACGCAACTGTGGTCCCCACGCCGAGTGCCGGCTCCGACCTGGCGGGACACATCGGCGCCCATGCCTGCACGCCCTGCTTCCCGGGCGCCGGATGAGACTGTCCACCCGGGTCGCGAGGTGCGGGACCTCCCGCTGGATACCTGCGCCGAGTGCGGGCCGGCGCAGCCGATCCGGAACGGATCGTGATCTGTTCCGGCTACGCACAGGGCCTCGGCCTCGCCCTGCACGTCCTGGCCGGGAGCGGTGTCCGCACGGTGGCCGGCAGGGGCGGGCGGTGCGCCGGACCGCCTGAGGCCACGAGCTCATCCGCAGCTCGCCAGCCACTGGTCGGTGGGCCACCAACTCGCCGCTACCGTACGGATGTGTTCGGCATCACCGAGGAAGTCGCCCGTTCCGCCGCCGAGCTCGTCGCCGGCTTGCTCAGCCGCCTTGAAGGGCGCTGGGACACCCTGGTCACACCTGACATCGCGCGCCAGTGGGAGTCGTTCCGGGCCGCTGCCCGCCCCGGCCCACGTGTCGTTGCTGAAAGGTTCCCTCACCTCGCCTCAAAACCAGCCTCGCCGGTGGTCGGCTGTGGCCAGCCGGGCACACTACTGGGCTGTGCGGGTGGTCATGTCCATTGCAGGAACGATCAAGCTCCGGCCGATTCTTCCTCGCGTCGGACGGGCGTGGAACTTTGACGCTGCAAGTCCACGAACCGACCGAGACACTCAGGAGGTGTTCGGCAAATGGTGACCGCACCAGTGCTCTGGAACAACGACAAGGCGTACCTGTTCGACGGCGGGAACTACTACCGCTACGACGTCACCAAGGACAAGGTCGACCCCGGCTACCCGGCGCGAATCGCCGGCAACTGGACGGGTCTGTTCCCCTCTCGCGTCGACGCCGGCGTGGTGTGGAACAACGGCAAGGCGTACTTCTTCCGCGGCACCGAGTACGTCCGCTTCGACATGGCGGCCGACAAGGTCGACGAGGGCTACCCGAAGAAGATCGCCACCCACTGGAAGGGGCTGTTCCCGGACCACATCGACGCCGCCGTGATGTGGAACAACGGCAAGGCGTACTTCTTCCGCGGTTCCGAGTACGTCCGTTACGACATCGCGGCGGACAAGGTCGACGACGGGTACCCGAAGCCGATCGCCGGCAACTGGCCCGGCCTGTGGGAATCGGACCTCGACGGCGGCGTGGTGTGGAAC
Source organism: Streptomyces sp. NPDC029216 (assembly GCF_040648015.1). Classification (NCBI taxonomy): domain Bacteria; kingdom Bacillati; phylum Actinomycetota; class Actinomycetes; order Kitasatosporales; family Streptomycetaceae; genus Streptomyces; species Streptomyces sp. NPDC029216. The sequence continues at coordinate 13,040 of NZ_JBEZWL010000071.1, forward strand.
AACGGCAAGGCGTACTTCTTCCGCGGGTCCGAGTACGTGCGGTACGACATCGCGGCCGACAAGGTCGACGACGGGTACCCGAGGCCCATCGCCGCCAACTGGCCCGGCCTCCCGTAACCGTCGGGAAGGACCCGCGACACCACCGTGTACGCGGTGTGCGTCCGCGACGACGGCTGACGAGCCCCCGCACCTGGCAACGCCGCGGTGGCCGGGTATAGGCGACGCCAGCCGGTGGTCGTGGCCGACGGAACCCGTCGGCCACCTCCACGGCCATGTTCCCTCTGCGGCCGGTAGTGGCAACCGTGGGAGAGGCATCGTGAGCATGTTCATCACCGGCGTACGCGGCACGAGCGACGCGAAGCAGATCCGTGTCTACGAGCAGGGGAATCCGACCTCTGTATGGACCTGGGACCCCAGCGACGCCGAAGCGCTCATGACCGACGAGGAGCGCGCCGAGTGCAGCGCGGTCCTCAACGCGGTTCGCCGGGGACACCCTCCGCGACAAGGGGGCGGAGCCCGGCAGCCTCGTCATCGACCCGGGCGCGCGGACGCTGCGCGGGCCCGGAGAGCGGCACAGGCTCGACGGCGGGGCGTTCGCGGGCGTGGACGTACCTCTCGGGGAGGTGCGGACCGATGAGCAGGGGCGGCTGCTTGTTCTCGGGGGGAGCGGAGCCGCCGGGTCACCGATGGGCGCGCCCTGCGACAACTTCGCCGACAACGACGGCTGGTACGACGACACCTGCGACGGACCCGTCGAAGCCGTCGTCCACCTCCGGGGCGCGACCCGATCCGAGCCGAGCGGGCCTGGATCGTCGTCGCGCCTCCGAAGTTCGCCCCCGAGCTGGAAGACGCGTTCACCGTGTGGGACCTGCTCACCGACCTGTTCGCGAAGGGGCCGGCGACGGGGAGGGAGAGATCACCCCGTACGGCGACAGGCGCGGTTGGTGCGGTGTCCCGGGGGCGGCTGGCCCGCCACAGGGCGGACCGGCTGCGCTGCACGGTCTGGCGGATTCCGGCCGCCCAGTGGCGACCGCGGAGGTGACTGTGCCGCGGAAACGGGAGGGTGTCGACGGCTTCGCGGGCTGCCTGCCGGGTGAGGTGGCTCTAGATGTTCGCTGTCGTCGACAGGGTGCAGCGCACGTAAAGCACGCCTCCGGTCAGGTGGACCTCGTTCCGTGGAGGCCGAGGGCCTCCCCTTTTCCCATGCCGGTGCCGATGAGGACGAGGAAGCGGGCGGCCTCCACCGCCTCCGCCGCGCACGCCCAGCGGCTCTGCTCGGAGCCGACGAAGCCCGGCTTCATGGCCTGCCACGCGCTGGCCCGTACCGACCGGCGGGGATCGCCTCGGTTACCCGTTGCTCACGCCTTGTTCGCGTCGATCTCGGCGATCAGGCCCTGGATGAGGCCCTTGATCTCGTCGCGGATGGGTCGCACGGCCTCGACGCCCTGCCCGGCCGGGTCGTCGAGCTGCCAGTCGAGATAGGTCTTGCCGGGGAAGTACGGGCAGGCGTCCCCGCAGCCCATGGTGATGATGTAGTCCGACGCCTGGGCCGCCTCGGGGGTCAGCACCTTCGGCGTCTGGTCGGAGATGTCGATGCCCAGCTCGGCCATCGCGGCCACCGCGGAGGGGTTGATCCGGTCGCCCGGCATCGAGCCGGCAGAGCGGACCTCGACGCGGTCGCCGGCGAGGTGGCGCAGGAAGCCTGCGGCCATCTGGGAGCGGCCGGCGTTGTGGATGCAGACGAAGAGAACGGACGCGAGCGGGTTCGCGGACATCGGCTTTTCCTTCATGGCAGGCACGGCTGCGCCACGCCGCAGACCCGCGGCATGGTTCAGCCCGGACTGGTGTCAGCCCTCAATGATGTGACAGTATCAGTCCATGATGACGTCAGTCGACACTGATCTGATCCGGGTTCTGGCCGACCCCCTCAGGCTCCGGATCGTGACCCTCCTCGCCAAGGAGACGCTCTGCACCACCCATCTCGTGGAGGAGACGGGCGCCAAGCAGACCAACCTCTCCAACCACCTGAAGGTGCTGCGCGAGGCCGGGGTCGTGGAGACGGAGCCGTGCGGGAGGTTCATCTACTACCGCCTGCGCCCGGAAGTCATCGAAGGCATCGCCGGTCAGTTCGCCGACCTCGCCCAGACCGCGCGCGCCACCGCCGAAGCGAACCTCAAGCGGTCCTGCCCCTAACCGTCCCGCTTGGCCTCACCTGCCCGAGGAGAACCTGTCTTGACCGCCACCGAGCCCGTCGGCGCCGCGCCCGCAGCAGAATCCGTCATAGCCGCCAAGGCGCCGCAGACCGCCCCTGGCGTGACCCCGCCCCGTACGCCGTTGACCGCCCGTGCGGCCGCCGAGCTGGTCGGTACCGCCGCCCTGGTCGCGATCGTGGTCGGCTCCGGGATCCAGGCCACCGAGCTCACGGACGATGTCGCGCTGCAGCTGCTGGCGAACTCCACCGCCACCGTCTTCGGCCTCGGCGTCCTGATCGCCCTCCTCGGACCGGTGTCCGGTGCGCACTTCAACCCGGCCGTGACGCTGGCCGAGTGGTGGACCGCCCGCCGCGGGGGCGCCGGCGTGAACGCCCGCGAGCTCGCCGTGTACGTGCCGTCCCAGATCGCCGGCGCGGTCGCGGGCGCGATCCTGGCGGACGCGATGTTCGGCGAGCCATTGGTCAAGTGGTCCACGCACGACCGCTCCGCAGGGAATCTGCTGCTGGGCGAGGTCGTCGCCACGGCCGGGTTGATCCTTCTGATCTTCGGCCTGGCCAAGACGGACCGGCTCCGCTTCGCGCCCGTCGCGGTCGCCTCCTACATCGGCGCCGCGTACTGGTTCACCTCCTCCACCTCCTTCGCCAACCCGGCCGTCACCATCGGCCGCGCCTTCACCGACACCTTCGCCGGCATCGCCCCCGCCTCCGTGGCCGGCTTCATCGGCATGCAGCTGATCGGCGCCGTGGTCGGCCTGGCTCTCGTCGCGGTCATCTTCCTGCGGGGCAAGACCGGCGAGGGAAAGCCCGCAGCATGACCCAGCACACCGGCGTGGTGGTGATCGGCGGCGGCCAAGCCGGGCTCGCCGCCGGCTACCACCTGCGCCGCCTGGGCATCGAGCACGTCATCCTCGACGCCCAGGCCGCGCCCGGCGGAGCCTGGCAGCACACCTGGGACTCGCTTCGTCTCTTCTCGCCGGCCGCCTATTCCTCCCTGCCTGGCCGGCTGATGCCGGCGCAGGAGGGCCAGGTCTACCCCGAAGCCGAACACGTCGTGGCGTACCTGGCGGACTACGAGAAGCGGTACGAACTCCCCGTTCAGCACGGTGTGTGGGTCGCGGCGGTCCACCGCGACGGCGCCTTCCTGCGGGTCGAGACGGACTGCGGTGACTGGCGGGCCCGCGCGGTCATCAGCGCCACAGGAACCTGGACCCGCCCCTTCCTGCCCGCCGTCCCCGGTCGCCGGGAGTTCACCGGGCGCCAGCTCCACACCGTCCAGTACCGCAGCCCTGCCGAGTTCGCCGGACAGCGGGTGATCGTGGTCGGGGGAGGGAACTCCGGCGCCCAGATCGCCGCCGACCTCGCCGGTACCACCGAGCTGACGTGGGTGACCCAGCGGCCTCCGCGTTATCTGGCGGACGACATCGACGGCCGCGCCCTCTTCGACCACGCCACCGCCCGGCGCCGCGCCTTGGACGAAGGCCGCACCGACACCGGCGGCGTCGCCTCCCTCGGCGACGTCGTCGCCGTCCCACCCGTACGTGCGGCCCGCGATGCCGGGCTGCTGACCGCGAAGCCGATGTTCACCCGCCTCACCGAGACCGGTGTGGAGTGGGCCGACGGCATCCGTGCCCAGGCCGACGCCGTCATCTGGTGCACCGGCTTCCGTCCGGCGCTGGCTCACTTCGCCGGGCTGCGCCTGCGCGGAACACGCGGGCGCATCGCCACGGACGGCACCCGAGCCGTCGACGACCCACGCCTGCACCTGCTCGGGTACGGCGACTGGACCGGGCCGGCCTCCGCGACCCTGATCGGCGTCGGACGCCCGGCTCGCGAGGCAGCCAGGCAGATCGCCGATCTCCTGCGCTGACCTGCCGCCGTACTGCTCAGCGGCCGGGCAGGGTGAGCCGGCGGTGGTGGAAGTCGAAATGCCGGGTGGGGCGGTGGAACGTGTACCGGGCGCGCTCGTAGTCGTCGTACACGGCCTGCCGGTCCATGACGGAGCCGCTCGTCATATCCCGCTGCTTCCCCTCGGGCCGTGGTGATACCCGCTCCGTGGCTGAATCCACCGCATCGTCAGGTGACAGCTGGGCTGCGGCGCTCCAGCAGGATGCTCATGCCGCCTTCGCGGCGCCGGTCAGCAGCGCGCCCATGGCGGCAAGGACGGCCGGCTCGACCCGGTAGTACACCCAGGTTCCGCGCCGCTCGGAGGACAGCAGGCCGGCTTCCTTGAGCTTCTTCAGGTGGTGGGAGACGGTCGGCTGCGAGACGCCCACGTCGGAGATGTCGCACACGCATGCCTCTCCGCCCTCGTGCGAGGCGACGGCGGAGAACAGGCGCAGCCGCACGGGGTCGCCGAGCGCCTTGAACATCTTCGCCGCGACCTCGGCCTCCTCCGCCGACATGGGGCGCTCGTTCAGCGGCGGGCAGCAGGGCGCTACGGCCTCGGGCTCAAGGAGCGGCAACGCCTTCACATTCGACATACGTCTATGTTGACACATATCGAACCAGTGACGGGAGGGGCCCCTGAATTCGATGAATGTCTATGTTGACGCATATCGAAACAGGTGCCATGCTGATCACGCAAGTCATCGACAGACATCGAAACAGCCGGGAGCCGATCGTGAACGCGCCTGCCACCACCGACCTGCCCGTCGTCGTGATCGGGGCCGGGCCCGCGGGCCTGGCCGCCGCCGCCCACCTCGAAGACCGCAGCCTGGACTTCGTCGTCCTGGAGGCCGGCCCGCACGCGGGTGCCGCCACCCGCGACTGGGCGCACGTACGCCTGTTCTCGCGGTGGGGTGAGGTCGTCGACCCGGCCGCCGAGAAGCTCCTCGCCCCGACCGGCTGGGTAAAGCCGGATGCGGCCTCCTACCCGACGGGCGGGGACTGGGCCGAGCTCTACCTCCAGCCCCTCGCCGACGTCCTGGGCGACCGCGTCCGCTTCGGAGCCCGCGTCACCGGCGTCTCCCGCACCGGCCGCGACCGCATCGTCGACGCCGACCGCGACGCCCAGCCCTTCGTCGTCCACATCGAGCACGCCGACGGCCGCGAGGAGCGCGTCTTCGCCCGCGCCGTGATCGACGCCTCCGGTACCTGGTCCACCCCCAGCCCGGCAGGCGGCAGCGGCCTGCCCGCCCTCGGCGAGAAGGCCGCCGCCGACCGGATCGCCTATCGCGTCCCCGACCTCAAGGATCCGGCCGTCCGCTCCCGTTATGTGGGCAAGCGCACCGCCGTGATCGGCTCCGGCGCCTCCGCCTTCACCGCCCTCGCCTACCTCGCAGACCTCGCCAGGACCGAGGACGGCGCGGGCACCAAGGCGCTCTGGGTCCTGCGCCGCGGCATCTCCGGCGCCACGTTCGGCGGCGGCGAAGCCGACCAGCTCCCCGCCCGCGGCGCTCTCGGCCTCGCGGCCAAGGCCGCCGTCGACAACGGGTACGCCGACGCAGTCACCGGATTCCGCACCGAGGCCATCGAGCGCGACACCGACGGCCGCCTGATCCTCGTCGGGGAGGACGGCCGCCGCCTCGACGCCGTCGACGAGGTGATCGTGCTGACCGGCTTCCGCCCCGACCTCACCTTCCTCGACGAGCTCCGCCTCGGCCTCGACGAGCGCCTCCAGGCCCCCGTCGAGTTGGCGCCGCTGATCGACCCGAACCAGCACTCGTGCGGCACCGTCTACCCGCACGGCGTGAACGAGCTGACCCACCCGGAGAAGGACGTCTACCTGGTCGGCATGAAGTCCTACGGCCGCGCCCCGACCTTCCTCGCCATGACCGGCTACGAGCAGGTCCGCTCCATCGCCGCCCACCTCGCCGGCGACCAGGAAGCCGCCGAACGCGTCGAACTCGCCCTGCCCGAGACCGGTGTCTGCGGCGGCGCCGGCCTCTTCGACCAGCCCGAGACCACCGAACAGAACGGTGGCGGTTGCTGCGCGGCCCCGGCCACCCTCACCATCGGCGCGCCCGCCTCCTCCGGCGGCTGCTGACCCACATGCCCAACACCGAGGCCCGCGGGGCCGCGACCGGGAAGGGGGGTCCGGCCGCGGTCGGCCCCGCGCCGTCCTGCCGGTTTCGCCGTCAGACCCCGGCGGCGACGGCGGCCCCGAGCGCGAGGAGTACCAGCCCGGTGACCACGCGCAGCCCCCGCTGCACGGCCGGCCGGGTCATCAGGGCCCGGCCGCGGCTGACGCCCCAGGTGAACAGCAGGTACCAGCAGGCGTTCACGAACGCCCATACGGCGCCCAGCAGTGCGATCGAAGCGAAGGCCGGGCCGTGTGCGGTGACGAACTGCGGCAGCACCGAGACCGCGAAGACACCGGCCTTCGGGTTGCCCAGGTTCGTCGCGAGTCCCGTCCCGAAGGCGCCCCAGCTCCTCCGGCGCGGGCCGTCCGGTCCCGGCGGCGTCGGGCCGCCGCGCTGTGTGCGGAGCGTGTTGATCCCCAGGACGACGAGCACCAGGCCGCCGGCGATGCGTACGACGGTGTAGAACCCGGGGTTGGTCAGCAGCAGCGTGGACAGGCCCGCCGCCGCCGACAGGGACCAGACGAGCAGTCCCACCGCGTTGCCGACGATGGTGGCCCTCGCTGCGTTCAGCCCGCCCTCCAGGGTCTGCCTCATCATCATCGCCTGTCCGGCACCCGGCAGCATCGCCAGGAGCCAAGTGGTCAGGACGAAGAGGGGCAGTTGCGTGGGCATGACGTCAGCCTCCTTCGGTCGGTGAAGTCCGGTCTCGGAGGCTACGGGGCCGCGACTGCAGGGCCGTCGGAGTACGCCTCGTGCGGGCGGCAGCGGCTCGCGGTCTTGCGGGCACGAGCCATTTCACGACCGGGGGTCCATTCGCCCTGTAGGGGTCCTCCGACTTTCGGATAGGGCCTGTCCCGTGAATGCGCTCCCTTTCCGGCGAATCGCGGCGCCGACCAGCGGAATCCGCACCGCCGTGGAGACCATACAAGGATCAACGGGACGCGCAAGGCGGCAGCTTGGTCAATGCCAGAGGCAGTGAAAGTGCCTCTTTCAGTGCCCCCTCCGGCACTTCGGCCCCGGGTAGCTTGTGAAGCCCTGAGCGACTTTCCTCTGGTTAGGGAGTTTCCATGACCGGCGTATTGCAAGAGTCCGTTGAACGCAGTACCGCAGCGACGGCCGAGATTCTCGACTGCACGCTTCGGGACGGCAGTTATTCCGTGGACTTCAGATTCACGGAGGAGACCATCCGGGCCGTCCTGTCGGGCCTGGAGAATGCGGGACTGGGCCTGGTCGAACTGGGTCACGGCCTCGGCCTCAACGCCGGCGAGGCACTGTCCCGGCCCAGCCTCGTCAGCGACGAGCGGTGTTTTGCCGTCGCGGCCGAGACGCTGCGCCGGGCGGCCTGGGGGATGTTCTGCATTCCCGGGCTCGCCGAGCCGGAGCACCTCATCCGCGCCGCCGAGGCCGGAATGGGATTCGTGCGCATCGGCGTCGACATCACCGACGTGTCCCCGGCCGCACACTTCGTCGAGCTGGCCAAGGAACGGGGCCTGCGGACGTTCGTGAACCTGATGAAGACCAACGTCCTCGACGAGGAAGGGGTCGTGTCCGTGGTCCGGCGGTGCGCCGGCTTCGGGGCCGACGCCGTCTACCTGGTCGACTCCGTCGGCGGCTACCTGCCGCACGAGGTCGAGGAACTCTTCCGGCGGGTCGGCGCCGAGACGGCCGTTCCGCTCGGCTTCCACGGCCACGACAACCTCGGGCTCGCCAACGCCAACGCGCTGGCCGCCGCGACCGGAGGGGCACGCTACGTGGACGCCACCCTCGACGGCATCGGGCGCGGTGCGGGGAACACCGTGACCGAGGCCTTCGCCGCCATCCTGACGCGGCACCGGGCCGGCGCCGCCTACGACTACCGGGCCCTGGCCCAGCTGAGCGAGACCGTCGTGCGCCCCCTCCCGCGGCTGCACGACGACCGGACCTTCCAGGTGCTCGGCGGCCTGACGCAGACCCACTCCAGCTTCTTCCCGCTGATCACGCGCTGCGCCGAGGCGGCCGACGTCGACGTCTTCGAGCTGATGACCGCCGTCGCGGAGGTCGAGCGCGTCCGTCCGACGGAGCAGCTCGTCAAGGAGCTGGCCGTCTCCCTGCGGCCCTGAGGCCCCGGGCGGGCCGGCCGCCGCGGGGTGGCGCTCCGGGGCGGCCGACCGCCGGGCGTGCGCATGACATGCCTCACACGCACGGCCCGCACGCAGCCGTCACATGCGCAGGATTCACGCCACCGTGGCGGTAAACGCAAGGCTCTATACCGGGATCATGCGGCTATACGCGGCATTCCCTTCCGATCGAGACGGCGGCACGAGGCACGTGGCGGCCACCACAAGTGCCGATATGCCTCCAAGCGGAACTCAACGCTTGATCGCGTGAGGTTCCGTGCTTCAACCGACTCCAGTTAGGGTCGGGCCAGTCGGTACGCCGACTGATCCGCCGATATGTACTGATCCGGCTAACGGGGGCCAGGGGAATTCCCTACCGGGAGTGGCTGCCGGCCGCGTACGGAACCGTCACTCCCATCATTGCGGCGGCGTGCGCGTATTCACATCTGGAGTAATCGAAGATGATGAACTGGGCGAATGTCGAGGACTTCGGAGTCCAGCTCCAGCGGTATCGCAAGAGGGCTCAGCTGAGCCAGAAGACCTTGGCCGACCTTTCCACGGTCAGCGTGCGGGCGGTCCGCAACCTGGAGCTCGGGCGGGTGGCCGCGCCGCGCCGGGAGACCGTGCGGCTCCTAGCGGACGCACTGCTGCTGGCCACCCACGAGCGGCTGTCGTTCGAGCTCTCGGCGGGCGGCGAGGTCGACGAGGTGCTCCTCGAGGCCCTCAGCCTGCCGACCAGTCTCCTGGCCCGTCCCCTCATCGGACGCACCCGCGAACTCGCCTCACTCGTTGGGCAGTTGCAGGACGATCAGCAGCGCCTCACCGTCCTGTCCGGCTTCCCGGGCGTCGGCAAGACGCATCTGGCGGTCGCCGCGGCGGGATCCGTCGAGGCCACGACGTCCGTGCCGGTCCTCTGGGTCCAGCTGCAGGAGGAGTTCGACCGCGGACCGCTGCAGGCGGCGATCGCCGACCTGCTCGTCGGGGAGGGCGCGGGGGTCAGCAGGCTCGCCCGGCAGATCGGAGACCGCGCCTCGCTGCTCGTCCTCGACGGCAACGACGACGGACAGGTCCGCCGCGAGACCGTGTGGGCCCTCATCCGCGCGTGCCCCCGCCTGAGCGTCCTGGAGACCGGGCGCGTCCCCCACGACGTCTCGGACCACCACAGGTTCCTGGTGTCCCCCCTCCCCACCCGGCGGGCGGGGGCGGCGCAGGTCTCCGCCCCGCACGCGCCGGCCCTGGACTTCCTGCTGCGGCGCCTGGCCGACCTGCGGCCCGGTTTCCAGCCGGGCGAAGGCGATCTGCGCAAGCTCGCGGAGATCAGCGCCGGTCTGGACGGCCTGCCCAGCGCCCTCGAATCCGCCGCCTCCTGGGCCACCGTCATATCCGTCGACGAACTGCTGACCATGGCCCGGGAGGAGCCGGAAGCCCTCGCCAGCCACCCCGCGATGCGGACCGACCCGGTGGCGGCCGCACAGGGCGTACTCGCCCGGCAGACCCCCGTCATCCAGGACCTGGCCCTCCGGCTCGCCGGCCGGTCCGGAGGCTGGACCGTCGACCAGGTCGTCCGGCAGTCGGGCCTCCCGAGGGCCCAGGCGGCCCTCGCCCTCCAGTCACTGCTGCACGCCGGCCTGATCGTCGAGGTCCCCTCGAAGCCGGGCGGTCCCGTCCGCTTCACCCTCCTCCATCTGGTCCGGGCCGCGATGCGGAGTCGCTCTCCGCTCGCCCCCAGGCTCTCGCTCCGCGCGAGCTGAATTCCCTTCATCGTCTGTTCCTGGAAACGGAGTACGTACGCATGCGCCTTTGCACCATGACCCTGGACGGCCGGGAGGACGTCGGCATCGCGGTCGACGGCGGGATCGTCCAGCTCAGCGTCCTCGCCGAGCTGACCGGAACCGCGCTCGGCCCGACCCTGCTCGACGTCGTCGTCGGAGACCAGCTCGGGAGCATCCGGGAGGCACTGGCCGATCCGGAGGCCACGGCCAAGGCCGTCCGCTCCGCGGAGGTGGCCTTCGGGCCGATCTACCGCAACCCGCCCAAGCTGTGGGGCGTCGGACTGAACTTCCGGGGGCACGCCGCCGACCTCGACGTGGAGCAGCCCGTCGGCACCCCCGGCTCGTACCTGCGTCCGAGCAGCTGCGTCATCGGCAACGGCGACGAGATCGTCCTGCCCGCCCAGTCGGACCGCGTCACGGCGGAGGCCGAGCTCGGCGTGGTGATCGGCCGGACCTGCCGGGACGTCGCACCGGAGGACGCCCCCTCCGTCATCTTCGGCTACACGACCATCCTGGACATGACCGCCGAGGACGCGATCCGCGTCAACCCGCGCTACATCCCGTGGTCCAAGGCGTTCGACACGTTCTGCAGCCTCGGCCCGTGGGTCGTGACCCCGGACGAGGTCGGGGACCTCTCCTCGATCCGCATCACCACCGTGGTGAACGGCGAGACCATCGCCACCAACCAGGTCTCGGCCATGATGCGCGACCCCTACTGGCAGGTCGCCCACTTCTCCGGCGGCATGACCCTCGACGCGGGATCCGTCCTCTCCACGGGTACGCCCGGGGCCGGGGTCATCCAGGACGGCGACGTCGTCGAAGCCGTGGTCGAGGGGATCGGCACCCTCCGCAACACCGTGCGCCGGGCCGCGCGCTAGCAGCGCCGGGCGCACGCACCATCCGGGGGCCGGCCGGCCGCATCGGCCGGCCCTCCGCCCCACGGAGCGAAAGGCAGGGAGAGGAAGCGATGGAACTGGGAATCGCCGGCCGGACCGCGCTGGTGTGCGCGTCGACGTCCGGCCTCGGCCGTGCGGTCGCCGAGGCGCTCGCCCGCGAGGGCGCCCGCGTGGTCGTCAGCGGCCGCCGGGAGGAGCTGGCCCGCGGCATCGCGGCGGAGCTGCCCTCCGCCACCGGCGTCGGCGTCGACCTGCTCACGCCCACGGGACCGGCACGGCTCGTGGAACGGGCCACCGCCGCGTTCGGCCCGATCGACATCCTGGTCCTCAACGGTCCGGGACCGCGGCCCGCCACCGTCACGGAGATCCAGGACCACGAGCTCGGCGCGTCGGTCGACTCCCTCGTCACCACCCACCACCGGCTCCTCTCCCTCACACTGCCGGACATGCGGCGCCGGCGATGGGGACGGGTCCTCGCCATCGGGTCCAGCGCGGTGACCGCCCCCATCGGCGACCTGGCCCTCTCCGGCATCGGCCGCACCGCACTCGCCGCCTATCTGAAGATGCTGGCCACCGAGGTCGCCGCGGACGGGGTCACGGTCAACATGCTGCTTCCCGGACGCATCGCCACCGGCCGCGTCGAACAGCTCGACGCCGCCCGCGCGGCCGTCGCGGGCCACACCGTCGGAGCCGAGCGCGCCCGGTCCGCCGCCCGCATCCCGATGAACCGCTACGGCTCGCCGGAGGAGTTCGCCCAGAGCGCCGCGTTCCTGTGCAGCGAAGCGGCCGCCTACATCACCGGCACGGCACTGCGCTGCGACGGAGGCCAGTCCCCGGTGCTCTAGCCCGGCCGTTCGGCCCGTGTTCGCGCACCCGGCCACTCCGATAACATGTTCGGCCTCACAACGATCACGTCGAAACATGAACATCGGCTGAAAATTGATATCTGCGGTATCGCGAGTGTTTTCCCGAAAAGACGGCGGAATGGATGATCCCGCCGTGTGGCGGCGGCCCCGGGTGGTGCTGTGGGCTGCCGTCAGCCTGGTGGGCCTCGGATTCCTCGTCGCACTGGAGATCGCCTCGCGCCATTACGGCACGCCGGGTCCGATCACCGCCCAGGCGCGCGAGGTGATCTTCCCTCCGCGGTCGGGGACGGTGCTGTACGCCGCCATGACGCTGATGCTGGTGGCCCTCGGCTGGCGGCAGCGGTTCATCGCCGTCGGCGCCGCGATCGGCATCGACCTGGTCTTCTGGCTCGTGCGCTGGTCGGCCGGCGCACCGACGATGTTCGGCAACGGCGCCCTGATCGTGACCCTGGCCTGCGCCGTCGTCGCCGTCACGCGCCGCACCGGCCGGGAGCGGGCGCTGCTGCTGAAGGGCGTCGGGCTGGCCCTGCTGCTGGTGGCCGGCCGCAAGACCGGCTACACCTGGCTGGACATCACCGCGAAGACCCGCCCGATGGTGCTCGACCAGTACGTGGCGACCGCCGACCACGCGCTCGGCAACCCCTCCTGGGTGGCGGGCAGGATCGTCCAGGCCACCGGCGCGGTCGGCGCCCACGTCCTGGAGTGGGTCTACATCCAGCTCGCGGTGGGCGCGGTCCTCGTCGCCCTGTACCAGCTGCGCAACGTGGCGGCCGAACGGCGCTTCCCGGCCCACCACCTGGTGCGCACCTTCCTGGTGATCGGGCTGCTCGGCCCCGGCATCTACATGGTCTTCCCGGTGGTCGGCCCGATCCTCGCCTACGGCGCCGACGGAGGGCACTGGGCCCTGGCCGACCTCTGGCCGAACACGCCTCCGCCGCTCGGCACCCCGCAGGCGATGGTCTTCGACGATTTCACCCCCCGCAACTGCATGCCCAGCCTGCACACGGCCTGGGCCACCGCGATCTTCATCCATTCCCGGAAGGGTCCGCGGGCCCTGCGCTACCTCGGCGCCTTCTGGCTGGTCGCCACCCTCGGCGCGACCCTGGGATTCGGCTACCACTACGGCGCGGACATCCTCGCCGGCGTGGTGTTCACCGTCACGATCGAGGCGGCCCTGCGGGCGTTCGCCCGGGGCTGGGACCGCCGGGCGGGCCTCCTCGTCGGCTACGGCACCGCCGTCTTCGCCGGGCTGCTCGCCTCGTACCGCTTCCTGTCGCAGGAGCTGGCCGCGCTGCCGTGGCTGACCGGTCCGCTGCTGGTGCTGGCGGCGGCCTCGGTGGTCGCCGGCTACGTACGGTCCACCCGGCTGTGGGACCGCGAGGCTTCGCCGGTGCGCGTGCCGCAGCCGCGGCGCGAGGCGCAGCCCGAGCTGGTCTGAGCGGGGTCGTCCTCGGCGGGCTCCGGCGGCGGGTCCGTCAGCAGGCCCGTCCGCAGGGTCGTGAGGGTCCGGGTGAGCAGCCGGGACACGTGCATCTGCGAGATGCCGAGCCGTTCGCCGATCTGCGACTGGGTGAGCTCCTGGCCGAAGCGCAGGGAAAGGATCTCCCGGTCCCGTTCGGGCAGCTCCGCCAGCAGCGGCTTGAGGGACTCCAGACAGTCGATGCGTTCGTAGACCGGCTCCTCCTCGCCCAGGGGGCGCTGGGCCGAGCCGGAGTCGGCGTCCTCCTGTGCGGGTGCGTCGAGCGAGCGCGAGGCGTACACCTGGGCGGCCCGGCGGCCCTCGGCCAGCTCGGCCTCCGTCAGCCCGAGCCGGTCGGCCAGCTCGGCGTCGGTGGCGCTCCGGCCCAGGTCCTGCTCCAGCTCGTCGGAGGTCTTGGCCAGGTTCAGCCGGAGCTCCTGGAGCCGGCGGGGGACCTTCACAGCCCAGCTGGTGTCGCGGAAGAAACGTTTGATCTCTCCGGTGACCGTGGGCAGCGCGAAGGTGGTGAACTCCACCCCGCGGCCGACGTCGTACCGGTTGATGGCCTTGATCAGGCCGATCGTGCCGACCTGCACGATGTCCTCGAAGGGCTCGCTGCGGCCGCGGAAGCGCCGGGCGGCGTACTTGACCAGGCTGAGGTTCAGCTCGACGAGGGTGTTGCGGACGTACGCGTACTCGGGCGTGCCCTCCTCCAGGACGTCCAGCCGGCGGAACAGGTCCCGCGAGAGGGTCCGGGCGTCGGCGGTGCTGGCCTTGAGGGGCTCGGCCAACAGGTCCGCCACGGGCTCCCCCAGCGGGGTCGCCGGGGAGCCCTGTGGCGGGTGCGTCCCGTGGGCGGGGCGGGTGGGGGTCTTCTGCGTTCGGGTCATGGAACGGACCTCCGGTCCGTAGGGCTACGCCTGTTTCATACCCGTTCCTCGTGATACGACCCTTTTGACTGGTCCGGTGGCGTGTCAGGTGACCCGTACGACCACCAGGCTGGTGTCGTCGTCGGTGTCCCCGAGGACCACCTCCATCAGCCGGTCCGCGAGCTCCTCCGCCGGTCCGGACCGCTGCCGCTCGGCCGCCCGGCGCAGCGCTTCCAGGCTCTCGTCCAGCCCCACGTGCCGGCGCTCGACGAACCCGTCCGTGTACAGCAGCAGGGTGTCCCCGGAGCGCAGCTCGGTGGAGGCGTCCGCGTACGCGGCGTCGGGCAGCGCGCCGAGCAGGATGTTGGACGGGCCCCGCAGGAAGCGGCCCCGCCCGCCGCGCAGCAGCAGCACCGGGGGATGGCCGGCCCCGCACCAGGACAGCGAACGGTCGGCGGGGTCGAACAGGGCGCACACGGCCGTCGCCGTGGGCTGCCCGGGCGTGCGCAGGGCCACCTCGTTGAGCCACCCCATCAGCCGGCCCGGGGGGTGCCCCGTGAAGGCCAGACCGTGCAGCGCCCCGCGCAGGGCGATCATGGCGGTCGCCGACCCGATGCCGTGCCCGGCGATGTCCCCGACCGTGACCAGCACCCTTCCGTCGGGCAGCGACTGCACGTCGTACCAGTCGCCGCCCACCCGGTACTCCACCGCGGCCGGCCGGTAGCGGGCCGCCACCCGCAGTCCGGGCGGGGTCTCCAGCGGCGGGGCCTCCGGGACGATGGCGTGCTGGAGCCCCAGCACGAGGTGGTCGCGCAGCTCGGCCTCGGTCCGGGCGGCGGACAGCTGGTCGTACGTGGCCGTGAGCGCGACCTCCGTGTGGTGCTGCGCCGAGATGTCCTGGAACACGCCGACGATCCCGGTCAGCATGCTCCCCGTCAGCACCGGCTCCGCGGAGATGCGGACCCGGCGCACCCCGCCGCCGGGCCGTACCACCCGGACCAGGATCTGCCCGCCCTCCTGCCGGTCGGTGAGGGAGGACAGCAGGCCTTCCAGCAGGCCGGCGTCCTCCGGGTGCAGCCGGGCTCCCAGGGCCCGCAGCGGCACGGCCGGGTGCTCGGGGTGCAGCCCGAAGACCGGGTACGCCTGCGCGCTCCACAGGGTGCGGCCGGCGACGAGGTCCTCATCGAAGACGGCCAGCCGGTCCAGCCGCGCCAGCGCCCGGGTCACCGGCGGGCCGCGCCGGTCGTCGGTGCGCCACAGCACCGCGCAGCGCCCGCCCCCCAGCGGCAGCACCCGGACCTCGGCCATCCCGGGCGCGGCGGGGTCCGGGGCGTTGGGCGGCGCGGCCGGCAGGGCGGAGGCGTACTGCGGGGCGCCAGTGGCGTCCGCCCGTGCGAGGAGCCCGACCAGCTCCTCGTACACGGCGGGGAAGAGCTGTGCGAGGGGCCGACCGACGGGCGTGGGAACGGGGCTGAGGGTGCGCAGCGCGGCGGGGCTGAGGTAGTCCACGGTGTGGGCCCGGTCGAAGCCGGCGCGCGCCCGGTCCCCGGCCGGGACCTCCACGCTGACGAGCATCGCCGGCAGGGCGAGCTCGGCGAGGACGGCGGTGAGCCGGGGCACCGGCGCCGGACCGGCATCGATGTGGTCCAGCACCTGCCCGGCCGGACGGCACAGGGCCGCCACGGTGGTCCGTACCGTGTCCTCCAGGGGCGTGGGGCCGGACCAGACGACCAGGGCGAGCCCCGCGACCCGCCCGGCACGCGGGAGGGGGACCAGCCCCCGGGCGGCCTCGGGGCGCGGCCCCGGCAGCCGGCCTTCCGCCCCCGGTCCCTCGGGGAACCAGGCGGGCAGCCCCACCGTGAGCGCCCGGTGCAGCGGGCCGTCGGTCTCGGGCGGCACCCAGCGCCAGTGCGCGGCCTCCAGCGGGGTCGCCCCGGCCTGCCCCGCCAGTTCCAGGCAGTCGGTCTCCGTGCGCCGCCACAGGTAGACGGCTTCGGCGCCGAGCCGCCGCAGCCCGCCCTCCATCAGGGCCTCGGCCGCGGCCGAGGCCGTGTCCGAGGTCAGGACGGCCGTGGTTCCCCGGCGGATCCGCCGGGCCTCGGCCGCCGGCACGGACGCGGGAGCCGGAGCCGGGCCGCCGTCGTGACGGGCGTCCGGGCCGGCGGCCGCGTTGACGACGTCCGCCGCGAGGTCGGTGGCGCTCAGCCCGGTCGACACGGCCAGCCTGAGCAGGTGGTCGGCGGCCTCGGCGGGGGACAGGGCCAGCTGGGCCACGAGCACGCCGCAGGCGAGGTCCAGCAGACTGCGCCGGGCCCGGTCGGCGTGCAGGACCGCCACCTCGGCCGTGAGGTCCGCGACGGCCGAGGAGAGCCCGCTCTCGGACAGGGTCATGGGCCTCCTCAGCGGGGTGCCAGCCAGGTCCGCAGCGCCGTGAGCAGCCGGTCTGGGGTCACGGGTTTGACCACGTAGTCGGACGCCCCGGCGGCCAGCGCCTCCGCCCGGTCGCCCGGCATCGCCTTCGCGGTCACCACGACCACGGGCAGCTCCGCCAGCCGGGGCACGGCACGGATGGCGCGGGTGGTCGCGTAGCCGTCCAGGCCGGCCATCATCAGGTCCATCACGACGAGGTCGACCTCCGGATGCGCGGCCAGCAGCGCGATGCCGGCCTCGCCGTTGTCGGCGGTCAGCACCAGCATGCCCGCCGACTTCAGCACCTCGGCGAGGGCGTACACGTTGCGCGTGTCGTCGTCGACCAGGAGCACGGTCCGGTCCCGCAGCCCCTCGTCGTCCACCGGACCGGTGTCGAAGGCGCCGGGGACGGCGCCCTCCCGCTCCCCCTCGGCCGCGTCCAGGGTGGCGGCCCGCGCCTCCGGGCGGCCCTCGTGCTCCGGCAGGTAGAGGGTGAAGCAGCTGCCCTGGCCCACCGCGCTCTCGGCGGTGAGGACGCCGCCGAGCAGCTTGGAGACCTCGCGGCTGATGGACAGACCGAGCCCGGTGCCGCCGTACGCGCGGTCGGCGCCGCTGTCGCCCTGCTGGAAGGCGTCGAAGACGGATTCCAGCTGTTCGGCGGCGATGCCGATGCCGGTGTCGATGACCCGGAAGGCCAGTACGGTGCCCGCTCCGCGCAGCGGGTCGGGCACCTCCTCGGGGGCGGCGTGCTGGACGCGCAGGGAGACGCCTCCGGCCTTGGTGAACTTCAGCGCGTTCGACACCAGGTTGCGCAGCACCTGCCGCAGCCGTGCCTCGTCGGTGACCAGCCCCTCTCCCGCCGCCGGCGCCCCGCTGACGGTGAACTGCAGGCCCCGCTCCTCGGCGACGGGCCGGAAGGTGACGTCCACGTAGTCCAGGACGCGCTGGACGGACACCGGCTCCGGGTGCACGTCCATCCGCCCCGCCTCCACCTTCGACAGGTCGAGGATGTCGTTGATGAGCTGCAGCAGGTCGGAGCCGGCCGAGTGGATCACGGCCGCGTAGTCCGCCTGCTTCTCCGTCAGATTGCCCTCGGGGTTCTGGGCGAGCAGCTGGGCGAGGATCAGCAGGCTGTTGAGCGGGGTGCGCAGCTCGTGGCTCATGTTGGCCAGGAACTCCGACTTGTAGAGGGAGGCCCGGGCCAGCTCCTGCGCCCGCTCCTCCAACTCCTGGCGGGCCTGCTCGATCTGGTGGTTCTTCCGCTCGATGTCCCGGTTGCGGTCGGCCAGCAGGGCCGCCTTGTCCTGGAGTTCGGCGTTGCTGCGCTGGAGTTCCCGCTGACGGGCCTGGAGTTCACGGGACCGGGCGCTGAGCTCGGCCGTCAGCCGCTGGGAGCGCCCCAGCAGCTCGTCGGTACGGGCGTTGGCGGTCAGGGAGCTGACGTTGACCCCCAGGAGCTCGGTGAACTGCTCCAGGAAGTCCCGGTGCAGGGCCGCGAACGGGCGCAGGGACGCGAGTTCCAGGGCGCCGAGCACCTGCCCCTCGAAGACGATGGGCAGCACGATCAGGGTGGAGGGGTCGGCGGAGCCCGTGCCGGTGAGGACGGGCGCGTACCCGGGCGGCAGCTCGTCCACGACGACCACCCTGCGGTCGGCGGCCGCCTGGCCGACCAGGGACTGGCCCACGCGGAAGCGGCGCGGACCGGCCGCGGGGTCGTCGGGCAGCCCGTACGAGGCGATCGCGACGAGCTCGGGACCCCCGTGCTCCGGGCGGTCCTCGGGGCCTTCCTGGGCGAGGAAGAAGCAGCCGTACTGCGCGTGGACCAGCGGCGGCACCTCGCGCATGATCAGCTCGGCCACCGTGGTCAGGTCGCGCCTGCCCTGGATCCCGGTGGACAGACGCGCGAGCTGGGTCTTGAGCCAGTCCTTCTCCTCGTTGGCCCGGGTGGTGTCGCGCAGTGACTTCACCATGGAGTTGATGTTGTCCTTGAGGGCGCCGACCTCACCCGGTGCCTCGACGGCGACGGTACGGGTCAGGTCGCCGCGGGCCACGGCGCTGGTGACCTCGGCGATGGCCCGTACCTGGCGGGTGAGGTTGCCCGCGAGCTCGTTGACGTTCTCGGTGAGCCGGCGCCAGGTGCCCGAGACGTCCGCGACCTCGGCCTGGCCGCCGAGCCGGCCCTCCCGGCCGACCTCCCGGGCCACCCGGGTCACCTCGTCGGCGAACGAGCCCAGCTGGTCGACCATCGTGTTGATGGTCGTCTTCAGCTCCAGGATCTCCCCGCGGGCGTCCACGTCGATCTTGCGGGTCAGATCGCCCTCGGCGACGGCCGTGGTGACCTGCGCGATGTTGCGGACCTGGTTGGTCAGGTTGTCCGCCATCGAGTTCACGTTGTTGGTGAGGTCCCTCCAGGTGCCCGACACCCCGTGGACGGTGGCCTGGCCGCCCAGGTTTCCCTCGGTGCCGACCTCCCGGGCCACCCGGGTGACCTCCTCCGCGAACGAGGACAGCCGCTCGACCATCGTGTTGATGGTCTCCTTCAGCTCCAGGATCTCCCCGCGCGCGTCGACCCTGATCTTCTGCGTGAGGTCGCCCCGGGCCACGGCCGTGGCCACCTGGGAGATGTTGCGCACCTGGGAGGTCAGGTTGTCGGCCATGTTGTTGACGCTGTCGGTGAGCTCGCGCCAGACGCCCCCCACGGGCGGCACCCGGGCCTGACCGCCGAGCCGCCCCTGACCGCCGACCTCCTGGGCCACCCGGGTCACCTCGGTGGTCACCAGGGACAGCTGGGCGGCCATGTCGTTGTAGACGGCCGCGATCTTTCCGGGCAGGCCGCCGGCGTCCTCCGGAAGCCGGGTGTCCAGATTGCCGTCGCGGACCGCCGTCAGGCCCGCGAGCATCTGCTCCAGCGTTCTGTCTGTCTCGTCCATGGTGTTCAGTCCCGAAGAGGAGCCGTCGCCTCCACTGTGACACGGGAAGTCCCCACGGGCGCCCTGCTCGCACCGGGCCGTCCGTCCTACTCCGTACCGGTGACGCGGCGGCCGCCGCCCGGCGTGCCCCCCGCCCGCCCGGGGCCCCGCGCCGGGGAGGGAGGTAGACCTGGCTCGGCGACCGGCAGGACGGCACGACGGCCGGCACGGCAGAACGGCACGGCGACGGGACGGCGGGGAGGCGCGATGGCGGGTACGGCGACGGGCCCGACGGCCCTGGCCGCGACGGAACTGGCCGGGTGGTGGGCGGCCGCGCTCGTCCTCCAGGTGCTGTTCATCAGCACCCTGTCCTGGCCCGAACTCGCCGTCGCCGCGGGCGGCGCCCTCCTGGCGGCCGTGGCCGCGCGCGCCGTACGCCGCGCCGCTGCGGCCCGGACCGGCGGCCGCGCCCGGCTCCTCACCGCCCTGCTGCTCTTCCCCGGCGCCCTCCTCACGGACACCGCCCGGCTCGCCGCCGCCACCGCCCGCGTCCTGCGCGGCCACCGGGTCACCGGCCGGTTCCACACCGTGCGCCTGCGCCGCGGCAGCGGAACGGGCTGGGCCTGCGGGCTGCTCTCCGCCACCCCCGGGCTGTACGTCGTCGACCTCGACCCCTCCGGCCCCACCGTGCTCGCCCACACCCTGCCCGGCCGTCCCACCCCCCTGGAGACGGCCCTGACCACCGGCGGCCGCCGGTGAGCGCGGGCACCGGAGGGCAGTGGAACGTCTGGCTCGGCGCCGCCGCCGTCCTGCTGCTCCTCGGCCTGCCGCCCGGCCTGCTGGCCGGCTGCCGGGGCACCCCGCCGCAGCGGCTGGCCGGCCTGGCCCTGACCGGCACCACGGCCACCGTCGTACTCCTCCTGGCCGCACGGGGCTTCGGCCGCAGCGGCTACGAGGACCTCGGCCTCGTCCTGGCCGTGCTCGGCCCGGTGGGCGTCCTGGTCTTCGCCCGCGTCCTGGGCCGCCCGCAGGGCACCGAGCCGGCCAAGGGATCCCCGGCCCCCTCGGGGCCCGCCGCGCCCGGGGAAGGCGGGTGACCGTGGAACCCCGCACCGCCTGCGCCGTCGTGCTGCTCGCCGCCGGGACCGGCGTACTGCTGCTGTCCGGGGCCGCCCTGCTGGCACTGCCCCGGCCGTACGCGCACCTGCACGCCCTCGCGCCCGCCTCCTCCCTCGGGGCCCCGCTGTGCGTGCTCGCCCTCGCGGTGGCCGCCGGGCCCGGCCGCGAGGCGGGGAAACTACTGGTCGTGGCCGCGCTCATGGTGCTGGGCGGCACCCTCACCACCCTCGCCGTGGGCCGCTCCACCGCCGTGGACGAGGGCCGCCTGCCCCGGGAATCCCCGCCGTGACCCCCGTCGGGATCCTCGTCGACATCACCGTGCTGCTGGTCGCCGCCGTCGCCACGGCGGCCGTCCGCACCCGCGACCCGGTCCGCCAGGCCGTCGTGCTCGGCCAGCTCGGACTGCTGCTCGCCCTCCTCTTCACCTTCCTCCAGGCCCCCGACGTGGCCCTGTCCCAGCTGGCCGTGGGCACCGTCGTCACCCCGCTGCTGATCCTGCTGACCGTACGCAGGATCCGCCGGCAGCCCGGTCCGGGCGGCGAAGCGGGGCGAGGCGGCCGGGGCGGGAACCGGTGAGCCGCTCCGCGCGCAACCGGCTGTTCTGGTGCGCGGCCGTCGCCATCGCCCTCTGCTACGGCCTCTCCTGCGGACGGCTCCCGGCGTTCGGCGGACCCTTCCACCCCTACGCCGACCTGGCCGTCCCCACGGCCCTGGAGCGCCGCACCGCGAACGCCGTCGCCTCCGTCAACTTCGACCAGCGCGGATTCGACACCCTGGGCGAGGAGTTCATCCTCTTCACCGCCGTCCTCGGAGCCGTGCTCGTCCTGCGCCGGGCCCGCGACGAGCACGTCGTCAGCCCCCGCCCCGGCCGCGTCCTGTCCACCGTCCGGCTGGCCGGCACCCTCCTGCTGCCCGTCGCGCTGGTCACCGGCGTGTACGTCGTCGCCCACGGGCAGCTCACCCCCGGCGGAGGGTTCCAGGGCGGGGTGGTCCTCGCCACCGGACTGCACGTCGCGTACCTGGCGGCCGACTACCGGGTCCTGCGCGCGGTCCGGCCCCGGACCGTCCTCGACCTCGCCGACGCCACGGCCGCCGGCGCCTTCGCCGCCCTCGGCCTGGCCGGACTGGCCTGGGGCTCGGCCTACCTGGAGAACGTCCTGCCCTGGGGCACGCTGGGCCAGCTCACCTCCGGCGGCATCGTGCCCCTGCTCAACGCGGCCGTCGGCGTGGAGGTCGGCTCCGCCCTCGTCGTGCTCCTCGCCGCCTTCCTCGACCAGGCCCTGGAGATCGAGACCGGATGACGACCACCACCCCCCTGACCCCCCTGACGGCCCATCTGACGACCGCCGTGGCGGCCGGGCCGGCGACGACCGACCCGCTGCCCTACCTCGCCGCCGGCTGGATCTTCCTCGCCGGCCTCCACGGCCTGGTCACCAGCCGCCACGCCGTGCACGCCATCGGCTGTCTCAGCGTCCTCCAGTCGGGCACGTACGTCCTGCTGCTGGCCGTCGGCTACCGCAGCGGCGGCACCGCCCCCTACTTCACCGACATCCCGCCCGGAACCCCGGTCGCCGACCCCGTCGCCCACGCACTCACCCTCACCGACGTCGTGGTCGGAGCCTCCGTCAGCGCCCTGCTGCTCGCCCTCGTCCTGCAGACCGCCAAACGGCACGGCACCGCAGACCCCGACGCCCTGACCGGGCTCAAGGGCTGAGACCCCACTAGCCGCCGTGCCGCCCGCCACCGCCCTGCTGCCGCTCACCATCGCCTGGCCGCTGCTCGGAGCCGTCCTGCTCGCCGGCCCCGGCCGGTGGCTGCCCAGGATCGCCGCCGACGCCCTCGCCACCGCCTGGGCCACCGCCCAACTGGCCCTGCTCGCCGGGCTGTGGGCCGCCGCGGGGGAGGGCCGGATCATCAGCTGGGTCGCCGGCTGGACCCCCGTCGGCGGCCGCAGCGTGGGCATCGTCCTCGCCGCCGACCGCATCGGCGCCGGCCTGGCCCTCCTCGCCGCCGCCCTCGTCCTCGCCGCCCTCTGCTACGCCTGGCGCTACTTCGACGAACCGGAGACCGAACGGGGGCACGGCGGCTCCTTCCCGGCCCTGCTGCTCCTCTTCGAAGCGGGCATGTGCGGATTCGCCCTCACCGGCGACCTGTTCGACGCCTTCGTCTTCTTCGAGCTGATGGGCGTCGCCGCGTACGCCCTCACCGCCTACCGCGTCGAGGAGCCCCGGCCCCTCCAGGGCGCCCTCGCCTTCGCGCTGACCGGATCGGTCGCCGGGTACTGCGCCCTGCTCGGCATCGGACTGCTCTACGCCCGCACCGGCGAGCTCGCCCTCGCCCGGATCGGCGCGGCCCTCGACGGGCAGCCGACCGGACCGGCGGTCGCCGCGGCCTTCGCCCTGATCGCCACGGGCATGCTGGTCAAGGCCGCCGCCGTGCCCTTCCACTTCTGGCTGCCCGACGCGCACGCCGAAGCGCCCACCCCGGTGTGCATGCTGCTGTCCGGGGTGATGGTCGAACTCGGCCTCTACGGGCTGCTGCGCGTCTACTGGACGGTCTTCTCCGGCCCCGGCGGCATCCCCGCGGAGGCCTTCCGCACCACCTTCCTCGCCCTCGGCGCGCTGACCGCGCTGACCGGCGGGGTGCTCTGCTGGCAGCAGCGGCACCTCAAGCGGATGCTCGCCTACTCCACCGTCGGCCACATGGGGCTGTTCCTGTGCGCGGCCGCCCTGCTCACCCCGGCCGGCACCGCCGGGGCCGCCCTGTACGCCCTCGGCCACGCCGGCGCCAAAGCCGCCCTGTTCGCCCTGGTCGGCGTACTCCTCGACCGGTTCGGCTCCGTCGACGAACACGGGCTGTACGGCCGCGGCCGCGACCTCACGGCGGCCGGCGCCCTCACCCTGGCGGGAGCCCTGGCACTGGCGGGCCTGCCGCCCTTCGGCACCGGCCTGGGCAAGGCGGTCGCCGAACACGCCACGGCCCGGGAAGCCCCCTGGCTGCTGCCGGTGTTCCTGCTGGTCCCCGCCGTCACGGCCGGCGCGGTGCTCCGCGCCGCCCTGAGGGTGTTCGCCGGCGCCGGGACCACCCCCCGGCAGCGGCACGCGGGCCCCGAGACCACCGGCAGCGGGGAGGAGCCGGAGGTGCGCGACCCCAGCCGCCGGGTGCCCCCCGTGATGCTCGCCGTCCCCGCGCTGCTGCTCGCCGGCTCCCTGGCCGTCGGCCTGCTGCCCGCTCTCGCCCACCGGATCGCGCGGGCCGCCGCACGCTTCTGCGACCCGTCCGGCTACGCCGCCGCCGTGACCGGCCGGACCACCGCCGCGGCCGGCCCGCCCC
>NZ_JBEZWL010000072.1:0-36984 GCF_040648015.1 Streptomyces sp. NPDC029216
GGGGGGGCGGGGGTTGGCCCCCCCGCCGCCGCTTCACCCCGCCCCGCGGCGCGGGGGGGGGGGGGGTGTAGAGCCCCCGCGGGCCCGGGCCCCCGCCCCCCGCCCGGCCCGCCGTCGCGGCCGCCGCCGGGGCCTTCGCCGCCGCGCTCGGGGCCTGCGGCTGCGCCAGCGCCTCCACCAGCCGTGAATCGTGCGCCCGCAGCGCCTCCAGGAGCCGCGCGAGGTCCCCGTACGCCCGCGAGGTCAGCATCGACTCCGGCGACTCGCCCGGCCCCAGCAGCACGGGCACCACCAGCGAGGCCACCTTCCCCTCACCCGGCCGGATCCGCAGCGCCCGGCCCACCGCCTGCACCAGGTCCGGCATGGAACCGCGTACGTCGGCCCAGAAGACGGAGTCGCACTCTTTGGTGTCCACCCCCTCGCCCAGCACCCGGACACTGCCGAGGAAGGCCTTGTCCGCGCCCCGGTCCGCGGCGAACGCGTCCAGCACCCGCCGCCGGTGCGCCGCCGTGTGCTGCCCGCACAGCCAGTCCGCCCACACCGTCCGCGGATACACCGGCAGCGGGCTCCGGCTCGACGCCCGCAGCCGGGCCGCGACCGCCGGCAGCCCCGCCGCGAACGCCTCGGCCTCCTTGGTCAGGTGATGGAACACCAGCGTCCGCCGGAAGCCCTGGTCCGCCGCCGCCTTCACCAGCGCCGCCTGGAGCGCCGCGAGCCGCATCCCGCGCACCCGGTCCGAGCGCCCGTCGGCGCCCAGCAGCACCGCCGACTGGAACCCGGGGTCGCTGACGTCCACGCACACCACCCGGTACGGGGCGCAGATGCCCCGGTCGATGGCCTCGGACAGCGAGAGGGTGTGGCAGCGGGAGCCGAACGGCCCCTCCGGGTCGTCCTCCATCGAGGCGACCAGCTCGCCCCGTCCCCGCGGTTCCCGGCCGGCCTCTTCCTCCTCCTCGGAGTCCTCGCCGTCACGCCACACCCGGGGCGTGGCCGTCATGTACAGCCGCCGGACGGACGGGATCCGGACGTTGT
The DNA here is from genome assembly GCF_040648015.1 of Streptomyces sp. NPDC029216. Taxonomy (NCBI): domain Bacteria; kingdom Bacillati; phylum Actinomycetota; class Actinomycetes; order Kitasatosporales; family Streptomycetaceae; genus Streptomyces; species Streptomyces sp. NPDC029216. Next base: position 1,033 of record NZ_JBEZWL010000072.1, read on the forward strand.
CGTGCACCACCGCCCAGGGCTTGCCGATCCGGCCCGAGGTGCGGTGCGCCTCGTCGACCACGACCAGGTCCCAGGACGGCAGCCCCGCCAGGTGCGCCCGCTCGATGGTGCCCAGGCCCAGCGAGGCGTACGTGGCGAACACCGTCACCCGCTCCACCGGCCGGGCGCCCCAGCGGGCCAGGATGCGCGGATCGGTGGTGGTGGGCACCCCCACGTCCTCGCCGCGCAGCGAGCACACCGCCAGGGCCCGCCCGGTGCGGCCCCCCTCCCGCCAGGCGGCGACGGTCTGCACCAGGAGATCGAGGGAGGGCACCAGGACGAGCACCCGGCCGGCCCGCAGCTCCTCGGAGGAGCGGACGGCGACGAGGGACTTCCCGGACCCGGTGGCCATGATCACCTGGGTCCGCAGGCCCCGCGCGGGCACCCGGCCGGTGGCGGGCAGCTGGAGGGCGCGCACGACGGCGTCCACGGCCTCGCGCTGATGGGGCCGCAGCTCCTTCCTCGGCACGCACCTCACCCCGCCCGCTCTGATCTGCCCTTTGGACTCCAGCTCCTATCTTGCCCCGATTCTGAGTCAAAGAGGAGGACGCGGGACCGGACCCCTCACATGCGGGCGCCGAAGTTCTGCGTCCACCAGGGGCCGCCGGCGCCCGGGTGCATGCCCACGCCGATGTCCTTGAAGGAGCAGTTGAGGATGTTCGCCCGGTGCCCCGGGCTCTTCATCCAGGAGTCCATCACGGCCTGAGCGGTCTGCTGGCCCTTGGCGATGTTCTCCCCGTACGTCGACCAGCGGTAGCCGGCGGCCGTGATCCGCGCGCCCGGGTCGGCCCCGTCGAGGTTGGTGTGCGAGAAGAAGTCCCGCTGCGCCATGTCGTCGGAGTGCCCCTGCGCCGACTTGTCCAGCTGCGCGTCCTCCTTGAGCGGGCCGCAGCCCGCCGCCGCCCGCTCGGAGTTGACCAGGGCGATCACCTGCCCGACCACCCCCGCCGGGGCGGGCGCCGGAGCGGGCGGCGCCGGCTTCGGAGGGTTGCTCCGGGTCGGCTCGGGCTCCGGGTCCGAGGCCTTCGAGCCGCTCGGGGACGGCGAGGCCGACGCCGAGGTGGAAGCCGAGGCGGAAGGGGAGGGGGAGGCGGAGCCGGAAGGCGAGGCCGAGGGGGAGCCGGAGGGCTGCGGCGAGGCCGTGTCCGGTGCGGAGAGGGCCCCCAGCGGCGAGGCGGGGGAGGCGCCGCCCGCCTCGTCGCCCTTCTTGCCGGGCATCGTCGTCAGGTAGACCAGGCCGCCGCCCGCCACGCACGCGGCGATCACGGCCCCTCCGATGGCCCGGCGCCGGTGCTGGCGCCGCTTGCGCTGCGCCCCGCGGCTGCCGGCCGGGTCACCCGCGCCCGCGTCACCACCCTTGCGCCGGGCCGCCCGGCCCGGGCCCGACACCACCGGGCTCAGCTGGGTCGCCGCGTCCGCGAAGGCCACCGGGGCGGTGCTCGCCGTCACGGCGGCCCGTACGCCCGTCATCAGCGCCGCCGCGACCGGGACCAGGGCCAGCCCGGCCAGCAGCCCCTCCGCCGGCATCAGCCCGTTCCACAGCCCGGAGCAGCGCAGGCACTCACGGGCGTGCCGGGCTATGCGCTTGCGCCACAGCGGGGACGGGCGGCCGTCCCAGGTGCCCGTCATGGCGCGGATCTGCTCGCACGGCGGCTGCGCCTCCAGGGCCCGCTCCACCACGCGCGCCGACTCCAGCTGCGCCTTCATCCGCTGCACCCGCACCGCCGTGTGCTGCGGGGTCAGCTCCAGCGCGGCCGCCACATCGGCCCGGGTCAGCTCACCGGCGCACTCCAGCCACCACAGCGACAGCAGCGCCCGGTCGTCGGGCTCCAGCCAGCGCGTGGCGCGGGCGGTCTCCCGGCGCTGCCCCGACAGCTGGAGCTTGACCACCGTCAGGTCGGCGAAGTCGGCGCCCGGGTCGGCGACGTCCTGAGCCGCCTCCAGGCCGCTCTCGCCCGGCAGACCGCTGCGGGCCTGCCAGTGGGCCCGTATCCGGTTCATCGTGATCGCCACCAGCCACGAGCGGAAGCTGTCGTCCGCGCGCAGACCGCCCAGCCCGTCGAGCGCCCGCAGCATCGTGTCCTGCACCACGTCGTCCACGTCGCAGGACCCGTTCAGGGCCCGGCCGACGATGTTGTAGACGAGCGGCAGATGGGCACTGACCAGTTCGTCCTGCGCGCGGGGGTCGCCCGCGCGGGCCGCTGCCACCAGCTCTGCCGTGTGCTGTGTACTCATGTGAACTTCCCTGTCCGTACCGGCGGTCGATGATGCCCAACAACTGGGAGACCGTCGAGGGGGACCCCGATAACACTTATCCGGAAGAACTTTTTATCCCGAGGAAGATCTGCGGCGCCGACCGGCCCCCTGATGTGTAAGGTCTGGACCAATAAGTCGCCTTGTTCGACGCCGAGTTCCCTCCGGGGAACATCCGGGAGGGGCCCGTGTCCTTGCGTCCGTACGAAGTGATGGCCGCCCAGCGCCTGCTCCCGGTGCTGCGCAGCAGTGACGCCGACGAGGCCGTCCGCGCCACCGAGGCCCTGCTCGCGGCGGGCTGCCGTGCCGTGGAGCTCACCACCTCCACCCCCGGCTGGGCCGGGGCCGTGTCCCGTACGGCCGCCCTGACCGACGCGCTGGGCCGCCCGGCGCTGATCGGCGTGGGCACCGTCACCACCGCGGCCCAGGCCGGGGCGGCGCTCGACGCGGGGGCCGGGTTCCTGGTGTCCCCTTACCCGGCGCCCGAGGTCCGCGAGGTCGCCGGGCGGCGCGGGGCGGCCTTCGTCGAGGGCGGGTTCACCCCCGGTGAGATCGCGGCCGCCGTCCGGTGCGCGGGCGCCGCGAAGGTCTTCCCGGCCCACGTGGGCGGTCCGGCGTTCCTCCGCTCCCTGCGGGCCGTCCTCCCCGACGCCTTCCTGATCCCGACCGGGGGGATCGCGCCCGGGGACATCGGCGACTGGCTCGCGGCGGGGGCGAGCGCCGTCGGCATCGGCAGCGGGCTCCCGGCCGACCCGGCGGAACTGGCCGCCCTGTTCGCGACCCTGGCGGCGCCGGGGCCGTACGGGGAGCGGTAGCCGTGGCGGCTTCCCCGGCTTCCCCGGCCGCCCGGCCGTACGACGTCCTCGTGCTCGGCGAGGTGCTCGTCGAGGTGCACGCGGACACCCCGCTGCGCGCGGCCGCCGACGGCACCGCCGCCCGGATCTCCTACTCCGGCGACGCCCTCAACGCCGCGGCCGCCGCTGCCGCGGCCGGGGCGCGGACCGCCCTGCTCGCGGTGGTCGGCGAGGACGAACTGAGCGTCCCGCTGCTGCACCGGGCCGCCGAGCTGGGCGTGGACGTCTCCCACGTCCACCGCGCCCCGTACCCCAACGGCGCCTACCTGCTCTGCGCGGACACCGGGGGCGAGCGCGAGTTCGTCTACTGGCGCACCCGCAGTGCCGGCTCCACCCTCTCCCCGGCCCACGTCGAGGCCTGGCGGGAGCTGCTGACCGGCGCCGGGGCGCTGATCACCAGCGGGATCGCCGGCGCGCTCTCCCCGACCAGCCGCGAGGCGGTGCTGGCCGCCGCCCGGACCGTCCACGGGGCCGGCGGCCACGTCACGTACGACCCCAACTTCCGCCCCCGGCTGACCGGACGGGACGAGGCCCGCTCCCTGCTGGCCGCGCTGGCCCCGCTGACCGGGCTGCTCAAGACCTCCTGCCCGGCCGACGCCCTGGCCCTGGTCGGCATCGCCGACCCGGGTGCGGCGGCCGCCCGCTACCGGTCCCTGGGCGCCCGCGCCGTCGCCGTCACCGCCGGGGCCGGCCGGCTGCTCCTCGACGACGGCACCCGGCGGGCATTCCACCCCGTCCCGGTCGACCCGGACCCCGTCGACGCGACCGGTGCCGGGGACTGCTTCACCGGCACCGCCACCGCCCGGCTCGTCCTCGGCGACCCCCTCCCGGAGGCGGTGGCCCACGGCATCGCCGCCGCCTCCCTGTCGGTCTCCGGCCGGGGCGGCACCGGCCGCGTCCCCGCCCTCGCGGAGACGGCGGCTCTGGCCGCCACGCTGCCGCCGCCTACTCCTCTTCCTCCCACGCCGCATCCGCCTCCTCTTCCTCGCGCCTCTTCTCCTCCTCCGTCTTCTCCTCCCGCTCCTCGTACGGGAGCGGACCGGTGACCCAGCCCGCGGCGAGGACCAGCCGCGAGGTGCGGTGGACGGCCAGGAAGCCGAAGGGGCGGTCGAAGGACACCTCGGCCCGGCGGGTGCGGTAGCGGATCCGGGGCGGCACACCACAGCCCACCGACATGGCGACCGCCGTCACCGCGGCGGCCTCGAAGCCCTCCGCGTGGAAGCGGGCCAGCGCCGACTGCCGGGCCGAGCCGACGGCCAGGGGCTCGGCGCTGACTCCCGGGAAGTGACCGCGGCTGTTGTCCGAGGCCTGCTCCAACCCGAACACCCGGGCCTGCTCCAGCAGATCGTGCTCCCCCCGTACCTCGAAGGCGGGCGTCTCGATCCGGAGCCGGGGTTCGGGGGACAGGGCGAGCACGGTGGCGACGGCCAGGCCGGGGCCGGAGTTGCCCTCCGGGAGCCGGCTCACGGGCGTGGTGGGCCGGGCCCGGGTGACGGCCTCGATCCCGGTGGTCAGGACTCCGCCGGGACCGGCGCCGGGCTCGCCCAGGACGAGGTGGACGTCGACCCCGCCGTCCCCGACCACCTCCAGCAGCGTCACCGCTCCGGCGGGGCCGTCCGCCACCCCGACCCGGTCCATCAGGGCCGTGTCGCGGCGCAGCATGCGCAGGGTCCGGCCGGCCCACGGGCCCGCGGACGGCCGGCCGTACCCCTCCCAGAACGGCTGGATCCACTTCAGCCGCAGCATGAGGGCCGAAGCCAGTACCAGCTGGGCCGCGTCGGGGCCCTCCGGCAGTGCGACCGGCATGCGCTCGATGTGGCCGTCCGTCCGCGCGGCGGCCCAGGCGTCCAGTGCCTTGCCGTCGGCGTCCGGATCGCCGGTCAGCGATCCCCGGGTGCCGGGCGCCAGCCGCTCCAACCAGGACGCCTCCAGCGGCAGGTCGGCCCTGGACCACAGGCCCGCCGCCGCCCGCAGGCCCCGTACGCCGTCCAGCGCGGCCAGCAGCTCCCGCGCGGCCCCCGCCGCCCGCTCGGCGGGTATGCCCAGGGCCTCCGCCAGCTCCGCCCGGGCCGGGCCCGCCGCCCCGTCCGCGAGGGGGGCCAGCAACGGCCAGACCCCGGCCGCGGTGAAGACCGTACCGGTGTCGCCCCGGTGGGCTTCGGCCCAGCGTGCCGTGAGCCGGTTGACCGCCCGTACCGTCGAGTTCCTCATGTTCATGCCGGGGGAGCGTACGGGGTGGCGCCCGGCCGGCCGAATCCTTTGTCCGCACCCGGAGTTCGGGGCCGTGTGCCGGGCCCGAAAAACATCCTCCACGACCCTGGGCTCCTCCGCGCCCCGTAGCTACCCTCCGCGCATGATTCCCACGGTGGTCTGGGGCACGGGCAACGTAGGCCGCGCGGCGATCCGCGCCGTCGAGGCCCACCCGGCGCTCGAACTCACGGCAGTGATCGTCCACAACCCCGCCAAGGTCGGCCGCGACGCGGGCGAACTCGCCGGGCTCGACCGCCGGCTGGGCGTGGCGGCGACCGACGACGTCGCGGCGGTGCTCGCCGCCCGGCCCGCCGCCCTCGTCTACGCGGCGTCCGGCGACGTCCGCCCCGACGACGCCCTCGCCGACATCACCCGGGCCGTCGCGGCGGGCGCGGCCGTCGTCAGCCCCGCCCTCTACCCGCTCTACGACCACCGCAGCGCCCCGCCGGAGTTCCGCGACCCGGTGCTCGCGGCGATAGCCGAGGGCGGAGGCTCGCTCTTCGCCTCCGGCGTCGACCCCGGCTGGGGCAACGACGTGCTCCCGCTGCTGCTGAGCGGACTGGGCACCACCGTGGACGCCATCCGCTGCCAGGAGATCTTCGACTACTCAACGTACGACCAGCCGGACTCCGTCCGCCACCTGGTCGGCATGGGCCTGCCCATGGACTACGAGCCGATGATGCTCATGCCATCGGTGCCGACCATGGTGTGGGGCGGGCAGATCCGGATGATGGCCCGCGCCCTCGGCGTCGAGCTCGACGCCATCCGCGAGACCTCCGACCGGCGCGCCCTCGACACCACCGTGACCACGCCCACCATGGGTGTCTTCGAGGCCGGTACCCAGGGAGCCATCCGCTTCGAGGTCCAGGGCATCGTCGCGGGCGAGCCCCGCATCGTCATCGAGCACGTCACCCGCATCCACGCCTCCTGCGCCCCCGACTGGCCCGCCCCGCCCGACGGCGGGGCCGGCGCCCACCGCGTGGTCATCGAGGGCCGCCCGCGCATCGAGGTCACCGTCGAGGCCACCGACGAGGGCGAGAACCGCTCGGCGGGCGGTAACGCCACCGCCGTCGGACGGCTGGTCGGCGCCATCGACTGGCTGGTGGAGGCGGAGCCCGGGCTCTACGACGCCCTCGACGTCCCGCTGCGGCCCGCAGTCGGCAAACTCGGAAGGAAACAGCCATGAGGATCGACGTCCCCGACGGCCAGCACCCCATCGAGTACGTGTGGGGCGACCTGGTCCCCGGCATCGGGATGGCGGCGGCCAACTTCTCCCTGTCGGTCTACGCCCACACCACCCTGGGCCTGCGCGAGTTCGAGGCGGCCAGGCTGCGCATCGCGCAGATCAACGGATGCGTCTTCTGCCTCGACTGGCGCACCGAGCGGGACGGGGAGAAGGTCGAGGAGGAGTTCGCCGACGCGGTCACCGAGTGGCGCACCACCAAGGCCTTCGACGACCGCACCCGGCTGGCCGCCGAGTACGCCGAGCGCTACGCCCTGGACCACCACAACCTCGACGAGGAGTTCTGGGAGCGGATGACCGCGCACTACAGCCAGGTGGAGATCGTGGAGCTGAGCATGAGCATCGGCTCCTGGCTCGCCTTCGGCCGGCTCAACCACGTCCTGGGCCTCGACAGCGTCTGTGTGCTGCCCGGGAGCTGAACGGCGGCGGGGCCGGCCGGGGCGCGCGAGGCGCCCGGCCGGCCCCGGTGACCGTGCTCCGTCACAGGTCCGTGGCGATGATCTTCTCGATGTTCCGTTCGGCGAGGGCCGTGATCGTCACGAACGGGTTGACGCTGGTGTTGCCGGGGATCAGCGCTCCGTCGATGACGTACAGGCCCGGGTGGCCGTGCAGGCGGCCGTAGTTGTCGGTGGCCTTGCCCAGGACGGCGCCGCCGAGCGGGTGGTACGTGAGGTGGTCGCCCCAGATCTTGTTCGTGCCGAAGAGGTCGGTGCGGTAGATCGTCCCCTCCCTCGCGTTGATCTTGTCGAAGATGGTCTTCGCCATGCCGATGGACGGCTGCTTCCAGGCCGTCTGCCAGTTCAGCTCGACCTTGCTCGCCGCCGCGTTCCAGGAGAACTCGGCGCCATTGGGGTTCTTGGTGATGGAGAGGTAGAAGGAGGCGTACGTCTCGATGCCGGTCGGCAGCGGGGCCACCTCGGCGAAGGCGCCGCCCGCGTCCCAGTTGTCGATGCCCCCGCAGGGGATGGACGCCTGCACCGTGCCGGTCGGGTCCCACATGTGGTTCGCGCGGCCGCACATGACGTTGCCGTTGTCGCCCCAGCCCTTGCCGATCTCGTCGTTGAGGAGCGGCAGGGCGCCGGTCGCCTTCAGCCTGACCAGCAGCTTGCTGGTGCCGACGCTGCCGGCCGCGAAGAACACCCGGTCGGCGGTGACGGTCTTGACGGCGACGACGTCGCCGGTGGTGTTCAGCTCCTCCATGACGACCGCGTAGCCGCCACCGTCCGAGGGGGAGACGGTGGTGACCCGGTGCAGCGGGGAGATGGCCACCTTGCCGGTTGCCCGGGCGGCGGCCAGGTAGGTCTTCTGGAGGGACTTCTTGCCGGCGTTGTTGCCGTAGAGGATCTCCCCGTCCACGGCGGACCTGGGGACGGTGCCCGCCACCTCCTGCTTCATGTAGTCCCAGTCGTAGACGTCGGGTACGAAGACGAAGGGGAAGCCGGAGCGCTGGGCGTGCTTGCGGCCGACGCGGGCGAACTGGTAGCAGTCCACCGTCTCGAACCAGTCCGGGTCGATGAGGCCCACCCCGAGCCCGGCGTTGGCCCGCGGGTAGTAGGTGCCGTACATCTCGTCGGCGTCCACCGTGGGGAGGATGGCGGCGAAGTTCTGCCGCCTGGGGGTCACGGCCATGCCGCCGTTGACGAGCGATCCGCCGCCGACCCCGCGGCCCTGGTAGACGATGATCCCGCCCATCTCCTCGGCGTCGAGGATGCCGGTGTACTTCGGGACGTCCTTGTCGATGGGGAAGCCGAGGAAGTTGCTCAGCGGCGCCTTGGTGCGGGTGCGCAGCCAGAAGGAGCGGTAGTCGGGCTTGGTGGTGTTGGCGAAGATCTTGCCGTCGCTGCCCGGGGTGTCCCAGGCCATGCCCATCTCGACCATGTGGACGTCGACCCCGGCCTGGGCGAGCCGCAGCGCGGCGACGGAACCGCCGTAGCCGGTGCCGATGACGAGGGCCGGGACATGGGTCCCGGATGCGATGGGGGCGTTCGCGACGGCGGATGCGGTGGCGGGACGGGCACGGGCCGCGGTGGTGTCGACCGCGAGTGCCATGACCCCAAGAAGAGAACTGGTTCCAGCGATGAACCCGCGTCGCGAAACACCCTTGGACACCTTGTTGTGCAGGCCTTTGTCGCTCATGTGGCGTTCCTCACTCTCGACGGAGTGGGAACAAGTTCTACTGTTGGCTGCCTGCTAAGTCACTAGATACGTCGAGGTAATTTCCGGACTTACGAGAGGCTCCACTGGGCGATGTCGTCGCCGAGCCCCGAGTCCAGGGCGAACTGCACCGCCGCCGCGACGGCCTCCTCCGGCAGCCGGAAGGTGACGAAGCCGACCGCCGACCGGCCCGGGTCGAGGGTGACGGTGTCGGGGAGGGCCGGGCCGGCGTCCGTGGCGCCGCTGAGGCCGGTGAAACGCTGCCCGGCGGTGTCGAGCAGGTGCGCGGCGGAGGCGGGGGAGTCCTCGTACGGCACCGTTCCGGTGTTCTCCAGGCGCAGCTCCACGGCGACCAGCCGGTCGGCCCCGGGCTCCGGCGCGGGACCGGCGGGGTCGACGACCCGGGTGAGGGTGACGTCGAGGTGCTCCCCGGGGCGGTCGCCGTCGAGGGAGACGGTCTCGCCGGAGCCGCCGGGGCCGGCGGCGAGCAGCAGGGCCGCGACGAGAGGGGTCAGGAGGAGGCGGGCCAGGAGGGGGCGGGCCAGGAGGCGGCGGCTGCCGTGACCGCCGTGACCGCCGTGACCGGCATGACTGGAGTGACTGGCGTGGCGCATGGCGGACCTCCTCCACACCTCCCCTCACGGCCCACGATCCCCCGTACCGTCCCCTTCCGCCACCGGCGGCGTTTGGGCCCCTTCGAGCGGCAAAAGCGCCATCTGGCAGACTTGGCCGGGTTGTCCCAGGCGGTGCAGGACAGGAAACCGGTGCGATTCCGGTGCGGTCCCGCCACTGTGACCGGCGTTCCCCGTCCGCGGGGCTCCGGGAGTCAGACACTGACGCACCGCCCCTCCCTTCGACCGGGGACGAGGATCCCCCGGAGAGGCCTTGCCATGTCGCGTTTCCGCGCTGCCCTGCGCCCGCTTTCCGCGCTCGCGCTCCTGATCCCCCTGACCGCGTGCGGCGGTCCGTCCGAGGCCGGACGGCCCGCCTCCGGCGCGAAGGCCGCGCCCGGGTTCCCCTACACCGTCACCAACTGCGGGGTCAGCAGCACCTATCAGGCCCCGCCCGAGCGCGCCGTCACCATGAACCAGCACGCCACCGAGATCATGCTCGCCCTCGGCCTCCAGGACCGGATGGCCGGCACGGCCTACCTCGACGACTCCGTGCTCCCCGCCTACCGGTCCGCCTACGACGGCATCAGGGTGCTGGCGAAGGAGTACCCGTCGAAGGAGGTGCTCCTCGGCGCCAACCCCGACTTCGTGTACGGCGGTTACGCCAGCGCCTTCGACAAGGGGCAGGGCCGCGACCGCGAGGGCCTGGCCTCGGCGGGCATCAACTCCCGGCTCAGCGTCGAGTACTGCACGCGGGGGCCCGTCGGACTCGCGCAGCTGAGGACCGAGATCACCGAGGTCGCCCGGACCTTCGGCGTGCCCGAGCGCGGCGCCGCCCTCGTCGAGGACGAGCAGCGCCGTATCGACGCCGTCACCGCACGGGTGAAGGACCGGGCCCGCCCGTCCGTCTTCGTCTACGACTCGGGCGAGGCCTCCGCCTTCACCTCCGGAGGCGACGGCATCGGCAACGAGATCGTCTCCCTCGCCGGGGGGACGAACGTGTTCGCCGACCTCAAGGACACCTTCGGCGACGTGTCGTGGGAGAAGGTCATCGAGCGCAAGCCCGAGGTCGTCCTCGTCTACGACTACGGCGGCACCACCGTGGAGGCCAAGAAGCAGCGCCTGTTGAACGATCCGGCGCTGGCGGAGGTTCCCGCCGTGAAGAACCGGCGGTTCGTCGTGCTCCCGCTGTCCTCGGCCGTCCTGGGCGTGCGGGTCGCCGACGCGGTCGAGTCCCTGGGCCGTCAGCTGCACCCCGACGCCGCGTGACCGGGGGCCGTCGCCTGGGCCGTCGCACCGCGGCCGTGCTGGTGCTCCTCGCCGCCGCGCTCGCCGGCTCGGCGGTGGCCGGGCTCGCCCTGGGGCCCGTACGCATCGCCCCCGGGCAGGTGCTCGACATCGTGCTGGACGGGCCCGGGGCGCGGGGCGGGGCCTTCGCCTCCATCGTGTGGGACGTACGGATGCCGCGCGTGCTGCTCGGGGCCGTGGTCGGCGCCGGGCTCGCCGTCGCGGGCGCGGTGCTCCAGGCCCTCGTGCGCAACGCGCTCGCGGACCCCTTCCTGCTCGGCGCCTCCTCGGGTGCCTCGGCGGGAGCGGTGCTGGTCGTCGTGTTCGGGGCGGGCGCGGCCGGGATCCTGGGCGGGACCGGCCTGCCGTTCGCCGCGTTCGCGGGCTCCCTGGCCGCGCTCGTCGCCGTCTACGCCCTGGCCCGGCGCGGCGGCACCATGACCACCGCGCGGCTGGTCCTGGCAGGGGTGGCCGTCCAGTACGTCCTGTCCGCGCTGACCAGCCTCGTGCTCGTGCTGTCCGCGCACCCCGACCAGATCCGCTCCGTGCTGTTCTGGACCCTCGGCGGCCTGGGCGGGGCCCGCTGGGACGAACTCGCCCTGCCTGCCGTCGCGCTGCTCGTCGGCACCGGCCTGCTCGTCACCCTCGCGCGCCCCCTCGACCTGCTGCTCGCGGGGGAGGAGGGAGCGCGCACCCTGGGCCTGGACACCAGCCGCTTCCGGGCCGCCGTCTTCGTCCTCACCTCCCTCGTCATCGGGGTGCTCGTGGCGTACAGCGGGGCGATCGGCTTCGTCGGGCTGATGGTTCCGCACGCCGCCCGTATGGTGGCGGGCGCCGGGCACCGGGCGCTGCTGCCCGTCTGCGCGCTGGCCGGGGCGGTCTTCCTGACCCTGGCCGATCTGCTGGCCCGTACGGCGGCCGCGCCCCGGGAGATACCCGTCGGCGTGGTCACCGCGCTGGTGGGCGGACCGTTCTTCCTGTGGATGCTGCGCAGGTCCACCCGGAGCGAAGGAGTGGCCGGATGACGGGGCGTCCGGTGGAACTCGCGGTCCGGGCCCTGCGTTACGAGGTCGACGGGCAGACACTGCTGCACGGCGTCGACCTCACCGCCCGGCCCGGCGAGACGGTCGGGGTCGTCGGACCCAACGGCAGCGGCAAGACGACGCTGCTGCGCTGCGTCTACGGCACCCTGCCGCCCACCGCCGGCCGGGTACTGCTCGACGGGGACGACGCCCCGGCGCTGGGTGTGAAGGAGCGCGCGCGGCGGGTGGCGGTGCTCCCGCAGGACGCGGCCGGCACCTTCGGGCTGACGGTCCGCGAGGTCGTGTCCATGGGGCGCAGCCCGCACAAGAGGTTCTGGGAGCAGGACGGCCCGGACGACCGCCGGCGCGTCACCGAGGCCCTGGAGACCGTCGGCGCGGCCGCCTTCGCCGGGCGCCGCTTCGACGGACTCTCGGGCGGCGAACGCCAGCGCGCGCTGGTGGCCCGCGCCCTCGTGCAGGAGCCCGGGCTGCTGGCGCTGGACGAGCCCACGAACCACCTCGACATCCGCTACCAGCTGGAGGTTCTGGGCCTGGTCCGGCGGCTTCCCGTAACCGCCCTGCTCGTCCTGCACGACCTGAACCTCGCCGCGTCCTTCTGCGACCGCCTCTACGTCCTGGCGGGCGGCCGCGTGGTGGCGCAGGGGCCGCCGGGGCAGGTGCTCACGGAGGAGCTGCTGGCGGAGGTCTACGGGGTCCGTACCCATGTCGCCGTCCATCCGGCGACGGGCGCTCCGAGCATCGTCTACCTCCCGGAGCGGCCCGCCGGCTGAGGGCCGACCGCCTCAGGCCTCCGGCTGGGCCAGCCGCCTGAGCAGGGGCAGCGCCTCGCCGAGGGGCACCGCGCGGAAGAAGCGCGCGTCGGCCTCCTCGACGGCGGCGACGGCGCGGGGTGCCAGTTCGGCACCGGCGGCGGTGACGCGCAGCCGCTTCGCCCTGGTGTCGGCCGGGTCGACCTCGCGCTCGACGAGCCCCTTCTGCTCCAGGGCGCGCAGCACCTGGGAGGTCATCTTGACGTCCGTGCCGGCCTGGCGGGCCAGGGCGAGCTGGTTGGGGTGCTCACCCTGGCCGTTGAGCCACCAGGCACAGGCGAGCAGCACGAACTGCACGTGGGTGAGGCCGAGCGGGGTCAGCGCCGCCGAGACCTCCCGCTGCCAGCGCAGGGTGGCGTGCCAGAGCAGGAACCCGGGGCTCTCGCCGGGGCTGAGTGCCATCAGCGTGCCGCCCGCTGCGCCAGCGCGGCCATGGTCTCGGGCCAGTCGGCGGTGATGCCCGGGCCGATCCCGGGCCCGGCCTCGTCCGCGCCCGGGCCGGTGATCTCCATCCGGTAGGTGATGCGGACCGGGCCGTGGTCCGCGCGGTCGATCCGGTGTTCGGTGCGCAGCAGGAGGCCGCCGAACCGGGCCTCGTCGACGAACAGCTCGTCCTCGACGGCCTCGGCGACGACCAGCGGCACCGGGTCCTCTCCGGGCGGGGTCATCGTGATGCGGGCGCCGACGGCGAACGGGCCGTCGATCTCGATCCGCTCGATCCCGGGGTTCCAGTCACCCCAGTTCTTGACGTCCGCCCAGAGGCGCCAGACCGCCCCGGGGGTGGCGGTGGTCTCGATGGTGTGCTCGTACGTCCACATGCGCGCGCTCCTTCATCGTCCTGTCCTGCGCTCTTCTTCATTCCATCTGTTCGTAGATTATCTGTGCGCAGACTATCTGTCCAGGGCTCTGCGGCGGGGGAGGACGTGCGAGAGGCCCGCGGCGCGGTGCGCCGCGGGCCCCTGAGGCTTCCGTCAGCCGCCGTACGGGCGGGTGATGATCTCCATGGCGTGCCCGGCGGGGTCAAGGAAGTAGACCCCGCGCCCGCCGTCGTTGTGGTTGATCTCGCCCGGGTGCTTGCGGTGCGGATCGGCGAAGTACTCCACTCCGCCCTCCCGGATCTTCTCGAAGGCCGAGTCGAACTCTTCCTCCGAGATGAGGAACGCGTAGTGCTGCGGGGTGATGGACTCGGCCGGGATGGTCGCGAAGTCCAGGGTCACCCCGTTTCCGGTGACGACGGGGACGAACGGGCCCCACTCCGGGCCGACTTCGAGACCGAGGACGTGCGCCAGGAATTCGGCGGACTCCCGGTTGTCACGGGAGTGGATGATGGTGTGGTTCAACTGGACGGACATGGGTGAATGCCTCCGCAAGGCATGTCACGGCACCTCCATGCCTCACCCGGTCGGTGACCGACACGCGATGCCGTCACCTTGATCCTAAGCACGCCGCCCGCGCCCGGTCCAGCGAAAACCGGACACGTGGGCCTCACGATCCCCCGTACACCGCCTTGACGTTGTCCTGCGCCGGATGCGTCCGGCCGGCCGGGCCCGCGGCGAAGACGCGCAGCAGGTTCTCCGTCACCCGGGTGGTCAGGGCGCCCGAGCGGGCGTCCAGACCGTGGTTGGTGCCGCTGCGGCCGTCACCGGTGGCGTCCAGGGCCTCGACCCAGCGCATCGTGCCGGTCGCGAACACCCCGGCCCCGCTCGGCACGGTGTAGTACGCCGTGTCCTGATGGCTCGGCCGGCCTTCGCACACCACGGGGGAGTGGGCCAGTATCTCGATCGGGCGCGGAGTCGGGAAACCGGTGTTGACCTTGTCGTACTCCACGCCGACCAGGTGCGCGAAGCCGTCGCCGGCCTTCGCGCCCGTCCCCTCGAACAGCCAGTGCCCCGGGTTCGTGACCACGTAGGGGGCGTCCACCGGGTAGCCGTCGTAGATCACGCCGAGCAGCGAGCTCTCCGGGTCGGCCCCCGGGGCGGAGCGGAAGTCGACGGTCGCCGGCTGCCCCCGCCTGAAGCCGGGGTCTTGGTCGTAGGAGGACTTGTAGCAGACCACCGTACGGTCCGGGCCCAGCTCGGAGGGCTCCAGCCGGATACGGCGGAAGCAGCAGTTCGCGCCCAGTATCGCGATGTTGCTGCCCGCGTCCCGGGCCGCCGTGACGTGCGCGCGCTGCTCCGGCGACCAGTACTCGTCGTGGCCGGGCGACAGCACGGCCGAGGCCCCCTCCAGCAGGCGCCGCTCCCGCGCCACATCGGTGGTCGTCGCGTAGGCGAGGGGTATCCCCAGCCGCTCGGCGAGCGCGACCAGCGGTGCCTCGTAGACGAGGAACAGCCCCGCCCCGTCGTCGTACTCGTACGGCCGGTCGAAGGTCACGGACAGCGAACGCGAGGCGTAGCCGCCGCTCGGGCCGTCGTAGCTCCCGTAGCCGCCCCAGCGGTTGTAGGCCTGCCAGGTCGCCACCGCGTTGACGATCACCGTCCGGCCCGCCGTGGCCGCCGAGCGGACCGTCACCGGCACGAACCGCTGCCCCTCGCCGCCCTGCGCGTCGAGCCGCAGCAGGTAGCAGCCCTCCGGCCAGCCCTTCGTGTCCACCGTGGCGGTACGCGGCCACCGGGTGCGGACCATGCGGGTGCCGGCGTCCACCGTGGGCTCGGGCTGACGGACCCCGGTCAGCGCCTCGGAACGCCACACCAGCCGGGCGCGGGCCCCGCCGTACCATCCCATCCGGTACGCGGAGACGGTGAACCGCGGGGCGGTGGTGGACACGTGCAGCCCGAACGACTCCCCGGGCAGCACGCTGACCCTGTCCGCGAACCCCTCGATGGCGCGGGCCGGTCCGGCCTTGGTCACGTGCCAGTCGGCGTTCCCGGGCCGGGCGTTCTCCGCCTTCACATCGAATCCGCCCCGGCCGGGCGCGGCCGGCGCCTCCTTGCCCGCACCGTCCCCCTTCGGTGTGCCCCCGCCTCCGCCCCCGCCGCCCGGGCCGCCCGCGCAGCCGGTGACCGAGCCGAGCCCGGCGGCGGTGGCCGCGCCCGTCGCGATGGCGAGGAACCGCCGCCTGCCCGCGCCCTCGGCGCCCCCGGGTATGTGCTCCTGATCCATGCGGGGCACGGTATGACACCCCTGCCCGCCCGCCCGGCACCACCCCACCGATGAGCCGCCCGCCTCGCCCCGGCCGGGCCCCCGGCCACCTCGGGCCGGCACCGGAGCGGTTCGGGTCCGTACACGAGACCCCTGCCGGGCCGTGTTCCCCCGCCGCCCTCACCGCATCCGCACCACCACCTCATGGCTCACCCCCGCCGTGGCGCCGAGGCCCCCGAAGACGAGCCGCAGCCGGGCCCCCGTCCCCGCCGAGACCAGGTGCGGAGGCCGGGACAGCACCGCCGCGACGGGCCGGTCCCACACGAGCTCCAGCTCCTCGGCCGCCCGGGCCGGATCGGCGACGCACACCCTGGCCGTGCCGTCGGCCCTCTCCCGCACCGTCACCGAACAGGGGGCGCTCGCCTCCAGCGGGCCGGCCGCCCCGGCCCGCCAGAAGTTGACACCGGTGAAGCCGAGCGGGCCGACGGCCACCCCCTGGGCCGCCGCGCTGTTGGCGAGGACGACGGGCCACCCCGGCATGGCCGCCCGGGCCGCCGTCCCGGCCACCGAGGCCCCCGGAAGCAGCTGGTACGCGTACTCCGCGTCCTCCGGATCCGTGCCGTGGTCGTACCAGAGGGTGAGGTAGCGCCGGGTGAGCGCGGTCCTGGAGCCGCCCTGGTTCACCTCGCTCCACCGCCCGGTACGCGCCTCCCTCAAGGCCCTGACGCTCCCCGGACCGTGGAACACGTACCCGCCGAAGCCCGCCAGGTGCGCCCAGCCGGGAGAGGGGAACTCCGCGGACCAGCCCGGGGCGCACGGCCGCACGCGGCCGCCGACGGTCAGCGCGTGCGTCCCGGCGGCACCGAGACCGCGGTTGTCGACCACCGACTCCACCGGAACGCCGTCCGAGGAGCTGATCCCCGCCCCCAGGCAGACGATCGCGTCGGAGAGGAAGAACCAGGACTTGCGGGCCTCCAGGGTGCTCCCCAGACCGCGCAGGTGCTGACCGACCGACGCGAACTCCCCGTCGCTCGACCCGCCCACCCATGCCGTGTCCGGCCGGGCCGCCCCCCAGGCGCCTCCCGCCGCGTCCGCCAGCGCGTTCCGCGCCACGGTGGTGCCCGGCAGCCGGTACGGGTCGACCGTGGGCCAGAACGCGTCCGAGTACTGGCCGTTGCCGTACGAGGAGCCCCACCAGCAGAGCATCCCGCTGCCGGTGTGCCAGCCGCGCAGGTTCTCGCCGTTGCCCGTCTCGTAGTGGGCGATGCGCCGGGAGGCCATGGACAGCGAGGCCGCCCAGCCCGGTCTCCGGTGCGTGGCCCGGTCCATCGAGGCGAACAGCCGGTGCCCCACCGGCTCGGGCAGCGGCGTCACCGCCGGGTCGGCGCCGAGCTCGGCCAGCCGCGCCAGGGCGGGGATCCCGAGCGTCCGGTCGGCGAGGGGAGGGCTGTAGTGCGCCCGCTCCGCCCAGCCCTTCACCAGAGCGCGCCAGCGGGCCCGCTCGGCCCTGCTCGCCCCCTCGGCGAGCAGCAGGATCGCGGCCAGCAGCGCATGCCCCCGGGTGTGGTCGTCCTGCCGGATCCGCCGGGCGTCGGAGGCCGCCACCCCCCGGCTGACCGCCCGCCCGGACACCGCGTCCATGACCAGCCCGTTGAACAGGAAGGGCGCCCAGCTCCGCTCCACGGCATCGAAGACGTTCTGCCGGCCGGGATCCGTGACCTCCCACGGCGTTCCCTTCAGCAGGGCGAACAGCAGGCCCAGCCCGTTCAGCAGGACGGCGCCGTAGGTCCCGGCGTACGGCACCCAGAGGTGCTGGACGAAGGAACCGTCCCGGTAGAGGCCGTCGCCGGCGGTGACGTACGGGAAGACCGGCCCGAGCGCGTCCCTGGCCAGGGCGATCTTCGCGGGAGCGGAGCCCACGACCCCGCGCAGCGCCAGCACCCGGCACAGGTCGACCCGGTTGGCACCCGTACTCGCCTGCTGGTAGACGGCCACGGCCGAATCGGGGACGAAGTGGTCCACCGCCGCGCAGAAATCGGCGCGG
The DNA here is from genome assembly GCF_040648015.1 of Streptomyces sp. NPDC029216. NCBI lineage: Bacteria > Bacillati > Actinomycetota > Actinomycetes > Kitasatosporales > Streptomycetaceae > Streptomyces > Streptomyces sp. NPDC029216. The sequence goes on from NZ_JBEZWL010000072.1 coordinate 18,701, forward strand.
CGGGCCGACGACAGCTCCCCGTACAACAGGACGCACACGTCCAGCAGGGCCTGCGGGGCACCGATCTGCCAGCACCACCAGTTGCCGTACGGCTCCCGACCCGCGTGGTACACCTGCGCGTGCAGATGGTCCAGGCCCGTCAGCAGGGCCTTCAGCAGGGCGCTGTCCCCGGTGACCCCGGTGCCGGGCCGCGTATAGGCCTCCGCCATGCTCCGCAACCGGTTGTAACTCCTGCTCATCCGCTCGGGATCCGAGGCGAACCCCAGGTCCGGCCACAGCGCACCGGCCGCCGGGCGCATCGCCGCGGCCCAGCGGCCCGCCTCCTCGCCGAGTTCGGCGAGCCGCGAACGGAACGGCGCGGCCGTCTCGGAGAACCCGCCCCCCAGCACGAGGCCGAGCCACACCGCGCGCATCGCCTCATGGACATCGCCCACGGTGCCGGCTCCCGCCCGGGCGGCCGGCCCGCCCCCCAGCAGCGCACCTCCGCCCGCGGCGGAGAGGAAGGCGCGCCGGCTCCACCTCTCTGTCATCACATGCTCCTCGGTAGGTCCGATCCTTCCGGGTCCCCGCAGGCCGGCCGGTCGTGCCGGTCCTGCCGGGCGTGCTCATTCCACGTGCTCGCGGTAGCGGGCGATCACCTCCCGGAGCACCTCGCGGCCGTCCCGGGCCCACAGGCCCGGATGGAAGATCTCGACCTCCACCGAACCCCGGTAGCCGGCCCGGTCGGCCAGCTCCCGGAAGGCCCGCAGGTCGACGCACCCGTCGCCGAGCTGCCCCCGCCCCAGCAGCACGCCCTCGGGGAGCGGGGTCACCCAGTCCGCCACCTGCACGGACACGATCCGCCCGCCCGCACCGGCCCGGCCCAGGTCGGCGGCCAGCCGCTCGTCCCACCACACGTGATAGGAGTCGGCCACCACTCCGACCCGCTCCGCCGGGAACTGCTCGGCGATGTCCAGGGCCTGCCCCAGGGTGGAGACCACGCAGCGGTCCGCCGCGAACATCGGATGCAGCGGTTCGATACCCAGCCGTACCCCGTGCCCGGCGGCCCAGGGGACCAGGTCGCCCAGGAAGCCGACGATCCGCCGCCGGGCCTCCGCCAGGTCCCGCTCGCCCTCCGGCAGCCCGCCCGAGACCAGGACCAGGACGTCCGCGCCCAGTTCGGCCGCCTCCTCCACGGCCCGCCGGTTGTCCTCCAGCGCGGCCGCCCGGCCCGCCGGATCGGCGGCGGTGAAGAACCCGCCCCGGCACAGGGAACTGACCCGCAGTCCGGCACCGGCCACCAGCCGCGCCGTCTCCCGCACTCCGAACCCGCGCACGGGGTCGCGCCACAGCCCCACCGCCCCCACACCGGCCGCAATACATCCGTCCACCAGCTCGGGCACCGACCACTGCCGCACCGTCTCCTGGTTCAGACTGAACCGGGCCGGGGCCACCACCCGGTTCACGCCCCCATCCCCCGGTCCGCCAGGAGCCGGCGCATCCGGCCCAAGGCCAGTTCCGGGTCGGGGAACAGGCCCAGCAGGTCCGCCAGTTCGTAGGCCCGCGCCAGATGGGGCAGCGAACGGGCCGACTCCAGCCCGGCCAGCATCGTGAACCGCTCCTGATACCCCGCCAGCCAGGCCAGCAGGACCACTCCCGTCTTGTAGAGCCGGGTCGGCGGCGCGAACAGGTGCCGGGCCAGCGCGACCGTCGGATCCAGCAGTTCCCGGAATCCGGCGGGATCCTCCCGGTCGAGGGCGAGCGCCGCACGCGCCGCGATGGGGGCGATCGGGCCGAAGACCCCCAGCAGGGCGTCGCTGGCCGACTCCCCGTCCCCGGCGATCAGCTCCGGATAGTGGTGGTCGTCTCCCGTGTAGCAGCGCACGCCCGCCGGGAGCCGCTGTCTGAGGTTCTTTTCCCGCTCCGCGTCCAGCAGCGAGACCTTGACGCCGTCCACCTTCTGCGGATGCTCGCCGACGATCTTCACGAGGAGGTCCGCCGCCGCGTCGAGGTCGCCGTGGCCCCAGTAACCCGCCAGCTCCGGATCGAACATCGGCCCCAGCCAGTGCAGTACCACCGGCCGGGAACTCCGCCGCAGCAGCGCTCCGTACACCTCCAGATAGTCCTCGGGACCCCGGGCGGCCGCGGCCAGGGAACGGGAGGCCATCAGGACGGCCCCCGCCCCGCAGCCCTCGACGTGCGCGAGCTGCTCCTCATAGGCGGCGGTGATCGCCGCGAGGGAGTGCACCCGGCCCGGGGCCAGCTGATCGGTCCCCGCGCCGCAGACGATCCGGCCGCCCACCGCCCGCGCCTCGGCCGTCGACCGGCGGATCAGCTCCGCCGCGCCAGGCCAGCCCAGGCCCATCCCGCGCTGGGCGGTGTCCATCGCCTCGGCCACCCCGAGCCCCAGCTCCCACAGCCGGTGCCGGAAGGCCAGCGTGGCCTCCCAGTCGACCACCGGCCCGCCCCCGCCAGGAGCGGCGGCCGCGGCCACATGGGCGGCGGCATAGAAGACGCGGCTGCGGGCCGGGCGGCAGCGGAACGGTCCGAGGGGAGCGGCCGAAGGCCGGTGCAGGCGGAACCCTCCGTCCGCCGAGGGGAGCCGGATCCCGTTCACAGGGTCACCTCCGGCACCGGCAGCCGTCGCCCCTCGGCGCAGGAGCGCAGGCCGAGCGCGGCGAGCTGTACCCCCCTCGCCCCTGCCAGCAGGTCCCACCGCCAGGGTTCGTCCCGTACGACATGGCGCAGGAACAGCTCCCACTGTGCCTTGAACCCGTTGTCCAACGGGCCGTCGTCCGGTACCTCCTGCCACTGGGCGCGAAAGGGCTCCGCCGAGGGCAGATCCGGATCCCACACCGGTCTCGGGGTGCTCGCGCGGTGCTGGATCCGGCAGCTCCGCAGACCTGCCACGGCCGAACCGTGCGTCCCGTCCACCTGGAACTCCACCAGCTCGTCGCGGTGCACCCGCACCGCCCAGGAGGAGTTGATCTGGGCCACGGCGCCGCCCTCCAGCTCGAAGATCCCGTAGGCGGCGTCGTCCGCCGTGGCCTCGTACGGTTTTCCCTCCTCGTCCCAGCGGCGGCCGATGTGCGTACGGGTGAGGGCCTGGACCGTACGGACCCGGCCGAACAGCTCGTGCAGCAGGTACTCCCAGTGCGGGAACATGTCGGCGACGATGCCCCCGCCGTCCTGCGCCCGGTAGTTCCAGGAGGGGCGCTGGGCCGGCTGCCGGTCCCCCTCGAAGACCCAGTAGCCGAACTCCCCCCGGACGGAGAGGATCTCTCCGAAGAAGCCGCCCTCGACCAGCCGCCTGAGCTTGAGCAGGCCCGGCAGGAACAGCTTGTCCTGCACCACCCCGTGCCTGACCCCGGCGGAGGCCGCCAGCCGGGCCAGTTCCAGTGCGGAGGAGAAGGTCAGCGCCGTCGGCTTCTCGCAGTACACGTGCTTCCCGGCCGCCACCGCCCGGCGCAGCGCCGCTTCCCGGGCGCCGGTCACCTGGGCGTCGAAGTAGACCTCCACCTCCGGGTCGGCCAGGACGGCCGCCAGGTCGGTGCTGACGTGTTCCAGGCAGTGCCGCTCGGCGATGGCCCGCAGGGCGGCCTCGCGGCGTCCGACCAGTACGGGCTCCGGCCACAGCAGCGTGCCGTCGCCGAGGTCCAGTCCGCCCTGCTCGCGCAGGGCGAGCAGGGAGCGGACCAGGTGCTGGCGGTATCCCATCCGCCCGGTCACACCGTTCATCGCGATCTTGATCGTCCTGCGCTCCATGATGATCCGTCCTCCGGTCCCGTCGGCTGTGTCGTGAAAGCGTGATAGAAAGCGCTTTCTGTCGATCAGGCTAGGCCGCGGGATCGAGGGCCTTCAATTACCCGTTCGGGTGATGGAAAGCGCTTTCTGAATCGGTCATCATGAGAGCCGGACAGCAGATCGGACGACGACGGCCCGCACCGCAGCGGGCCACAGGGGGGAGGGGATCCGGATGGCGGTGACCCTTGCAGAGGTCGCGGCCCGCGCGGGCGTTTCGCCCGCCACGGTCTCGCGCGTACTGAACGGCGGCTATCCGGTGGCCGGAGTCACCCGGACCCGGGTGGAGCGGGCCGTCGAAGAACTCGGCTACGTCGCCAACGGCCCCGCCCGCGCACTCGCGGCCGCCACCTCCGATCTCGTCGGGATCCTGGTGCACGACATCGCCGACGCCTACTTCGGCATCCTCACGGGCTCCCTGCAGCACGCCCTCGACCCCACCGGCGGAGGCGGGGCGCGCCGGCTCGCCGTCGTCTGCAACACCCAGGGCGCTCCCGCATCCGAGACCGCCTGCCTCACCCTCCTCGAAGGCCAGCGCGCCGGGGGCGTCGTCCTCACCGGAGGAGCCGACGAGGACCCGGAGCACACCGCCGCTCTCACCGCCCGCGTCGCCCGCATGGCGGGCGCCGGGACCCCCGTGGTCCTGTGCGGGCGCCCGCCCCTGCCCGTACCCCCGGCACTGCCCGTCGCCACCGTCATGTTCGACGACCGAGGGGGAGCGTTCCGGCTCGCCGAACACCTCCTGACGCTCGGTCACCGCCGCATCGCCTACGTCGCCGGCCCGCCGGGACTGAGCACCACCCGCGAGCGGCTCGCCGGACACCGGGAAGCCCTCCGCCGGCACGACCCCGCCCTGCCCGCCGCCTGCGCCGAGCTCACCGTCCACGCCGGGTTCGCGCGCGCCGCCGGCTATGACGCCACCCGCGAACTGCTGCGCAGGGGAAAGCCCTTCACGGCCGTCGCCGCGGCCGACGACACGGCCGCCGTGGGCGTCGCCGCCGCACTGCGCGAAGCGGGCCTGCGCATACCCGAGGACGTCTCGGTCACCGGCTTCGACGACCTGCCGTTCAGCCAGGACACCGCCCCCGCCCTCACCACCGTCCGGGTGCCGCTGCGCGAGGCGGGCGTGCTCGCCGCCCAGCTGGTGACCGGCCGCCGGGCCCTGCCCCCCGGAGGCATCACCACACTGCCGACCGAACTCCTGGTCCGCGGTTCCACCGCCCCGCCACCGGCACCGGGGAGGACCTCGTGAGGTACGCCTTCTCCACCCTCGGCCTGCCGGGCACCCCGCTCGCCCGGAGCGCCGCGCTGGCCGCGGACCACGGCTACGAGGGCCTCGAACTGCGCGCCCACCCCGAGGAACCGCTCCACCCCCAGAGCCCGCCGGGGGACCGGGCCGCGGGGCTGCGCACCATCGGCCGGGCCGGAGTGCGCGTCCTCGGGGTCGCGGGCTACGCGCAGGTCGCGGTGCCCGGCCCCGACGGGCCCGTCCTCGCCGCAGTGCGGTCCCTGGTCCGGCTCGCCGCCGACCTCGAAGCCCCGTACGCACGGGTCTTTCCCGGCGGGGGCGGGCTGCCCGAGCCGCAGGCCGACGCCCACGCCGTGCGCCGCCTGCGGGAAGCGGCCCCCTACGCCGACCGGCACGGGGTGCGGATCCTGCTGGAGACCCACGACTCGCACCGCACGGCGGCCGCCGCCGCCCGCGTGCTGGACGCGGTCGGGCATCCGGGCGTGGGCGCGCTGTGGGACGTACTGCACACCTGGCTGGGCGGCGAGCGGCCGGCCGAGTCGAGACGGCGACTGGGCGCGCACCTGGGCTACGTCCAGGTCAAGGACGTGGCATCGGCCGACGACCTCACGCCGGTCGGGCTCGGCGCGGGGGTGCTGCCGCTCGCCGGGGCGGTGGCCGCGGCGCCGGCCGACGGGTGGCTGTGCTGGGAGTACGAAAGACGCTGGTACCCCGAGGCGGCCGGGCTGGCCGGCCGGCTCGGGCAGGGCCGCGCGTATCTGGAGGGGCTGGTGGCTCATGCTGATCAGGCCGAGTAGGCCAAGCGGCCCGGGTCCACCGGATAGCGGAAGCCGACACCCCGCGCGTATCGCTCCAGCTCCTCCACCGCCGTCACCGCCAGCCGGTCCAGCTCGCCGCCCAGCGAACCCGCCACATGGGGGGTGAGCAGGACGTTCGGCAGGTCGAACAGCGGGGAGCCGGCGGGCAGTACCTCCGGCTCGGTGTGGTCGAGCACGGCGTGCAGCCGCCCGGTGACCAGTTCCCGGGTCAGGGCGGCCGTATCGACGAGCGACCCGCGCGCCGTGTTGATCAGCGTGGCGCCGTCCGGCATCAGGGCCAGCCGGGAGGCGTCCAGCAGACGGCGCGTCCGGGGGAGCTCCGGTGCGTGCAGGCTCACCACGTGGCTGCGGCCGAGCAGTTCGTCCAAGCCGCAAGGCTCGCCGCCGAGGGAGGCGAGTTCGGCCGGGTCGGCGTACGGGTCGTGCACGAGCACCCGCAGGTCGAACGGCCGCAGCAGCTCCAGCACCCGGCGGCCGGTCCGGGAGGCGCCGACGAGGCCGACGGTGCGCCGGTAGTTGCCGACCCCGGGGTAGCGGCGCAGCGGATCGACCGGTGCGCGCGCAGCCCGGTAGGCGTGGGCGGCCTCCAGGACCCGCTTGTTCGCGAACAGGATCGCGGCGAGCGTGTACTCGGCGACGGGCAGGGCGTTCGCGGCGGCCGCGCTGGAGACCACCAGCCCGCGCTCCCAGCAGGCCTCGGTCACATGCTGCTTGACGCTTCCGGCGGCGTGCACGACGGCACGCAGCCGGGGCATCCGGCGCAGGGCGTCCGCATCCAGCGGCGGACACCCCCACCCGGTGAGCAGCACCTCGGCGCGGGCGAGCCGGCTGCCGAGCAGCGGGCCGTCCCGTCCGAAGTCGGTGAGCAGCAGCCCGGGATCCACGTCGGCGACCCGGACCAGCTCGGCCAGGACCCGGTCACTGAGGACGGCGGCCCGGGTGTCCGGGCTCATGGCCAGCACCGTGGCGGGCCGGGGAGGGGCGGCGGGGCAGGTCACCTGGTGCCTCCTGCTGTGGAACCCGGCGCGGGAGGCGCCGGAGGCCGACGGCCGGGAGGAGGTGAGCAGCACGATGCTCACAGAGCCCGTCCCGGGGGGAGCGGCGACACGAGCGCGAGGCCGTGTGGTTCATCCTTCGGCGGGGTCCGGCCGCCGGGGCGCGGGCCGTACCGGCCGGGACGGTCCCGGTGTGGTCTGCGTGACCCGCCACAGCCGACGGGGGAGGCCGCCTTCCTCGAAGGGGTGGACCTCCCGGAGGATCCAGTCCGCGGCGAGGGCGTCGACCAGCGCGCGGGGGAAGAAGTGGACGGCGAAGCCGCCGTGCTCCCAGATGTCGTCGCCGTGGGCGGTGCCGGCCCGGTAGTGCGCGTCTCCGGTGTGGCGGACGGTGTAGACGAAGGTGCCGCCCGGCCGCAGCACCCGCCGGACCTCGTCGACCAGGGCGTGGATCTCCCGCGTGGACAGCGCCATGCAGAGCAGCATGTGCGCGAACACCCCGTCCACGGAGGCATCCGCGAGCGGCAGGGGCTCGCGGACGTCGTGGACCGCCGTGGTGACCCGCCCGGCCACGCCCTGTCCGTCGGCGGCCTGCCGCAGCTGCTCCAGCCCGACCGGGCTGAAGTCGGCGGCCAGCACGGTGAAGCCGGCACGGGCGAAGTACAGGGCGTCGCGCCCGTGCCCCGCCCCCAGCTCCAGCACCTCCCGGGCACCGGCGGCCCGGAAGACCGCTGCGGCGTGAACGGCCGGCTCGGAGGGCTCCTCGCCGTACATACCGGGATGCCGGCCGTAGGTCCGCTGCCAGTGCTCCCGCTGGACCTCGCCGAGCCCGAGCCCGAGCCCGTGCCCGTGACCGAGCCCATGCCCATGCCCATGCCCGCGCCCGTGACCGTGCCCGGACTCCGTCATACCGTCACCGCCGCCCTTCATACATACGACCCGCCACCGCGCCTCCAGCCTAAGGACCCGCACCGGGCAGCGGCGGGACCACCCGATAGCGGCGCAAGCGCGGTGTGAGGTCCGGCGTGCCCGGCGCGGGGCCCGCCGGACGGCGGCGTCCGGCCGGGCCGGACCTCGCCGGGTACGCGGGGGCGGTCGTCGCGCTCAGGGCGCGAGCGTGACCCCGGCCAGGCGGTCCCAGCTGCTGCCCGTTCCCTCCCGGGCGGCCTCGGCGAACCCCGCATCGCCGAGGCGCCGGCGCGCGGCCCGCTCGATACGGGCCACGTCCGGCTGCGAGCGGTCCTGCAGCCCCCGCACGCCCGCGCTCGCCGCGAGCAGCCGTACCGCCTGCTCGTACTCGCCCCGCCGCAGGGCCAGGTCCGCGACCCCGACCAGCACCTGCGCGATCAGCGGCGCGTGACCCGCACCGGCCGCCGCCGCGCAGGCCGCCGCGTGGTGCGCCCGCGCCTCGTCGAGATCGTCCGCGAGGTAGCCGAGCAGGTCGTGCGTCACCGCCAGGACGTTCCCCCGTTCCGCCTCCCCGCCCAGCAGGGCCGTCGCGGCGCCGAGTTGCCGGCGCGCCTCCCCGGCGTCGCCGCCCCACCGGGCGAGTTCCGCCCTCGCGAGGGCCAGCTCGGCCAGCGCGTCCGGCCAGGTGACCCGGTCCGCGTACCGCTGCGCCTCGGCGAGCGCGGCCGCGCAGGCCTCCTCCTCGCCCTGCAGCCAGTACAGCTGCGCCTGCCGTGACCGCATCCGGATGACGTCCTCGACGGCACCGACCTCGGTGACGACCGCGATCGCCTGCTCCAGGTGCTCGCACGCACCGGCGAAATCACCGCGCACCGCGATCCGCTCCGCCAGCTCCGTCTGGGCGAACGAGATCCCGAACCGCTCGCCGAGCGCCCGGAACTCGGCCAGCGCCATCTCCAGGCAGGCGTCCGCGTCCCGCCCCTCATGGCCCACCATGATCCGCATCTTGCCCAGGTGCAGCCGGCCGAGCGCCCGCACCCAGGGGTCGTCGCTGTCGAGGAGCGGCTCGAACGCGGACAGGAAGGCCTCGGGCGCCTCCAGCATGCGTTCCAGCGCGGTGACGACCCTCAGCAGCGGATTACGGTGCCGGCTGCGCAGACCGAACCGGTGCGCCTCGCGGATCCATTCCGCGGCCTGGTGCTCGTCGCCCCGCCCGGCGCTCACGAACAGCACCACCAGCGCGTACGCCGTGGCCCGTACGTCGTCGGCCACCTCGCCGGGCGTACGGGCGGCCGCGGTGATCAGCTCCATGCCCTCGGTCCGGTGCCCGCTGAGCCACCAGTACCAGCCGGCGGCCGCCGCCAGCCGCATCGCCGCCTGCGCCTCGCCCGCCGCGAGCGCGCCGCGCATCGCGGAGCCGATGTCGTCGTGCTCGGCACCGAGCGCGGCCAGCCACTCCAGCTGCTCGGCGCGGCGCAGATGCGGCTCGGCGGTCTCGGCGAGCTCCGTGAACCAGGCCAGATGCGCCCGGCGCGCCCGCTCGGCCTCCCCCGCCTCGGCGAGCCGGTGCGCCGCGTACTCCTTGATCGTGCCCAGCATCCGGTAACGCGGGGCACCGGAGCCCTCGGCGCGCAGCAGCGACTTCTCGGCCAGCGCGGTGAGCAGTTCGAGCACGTCCCGCTCCTCGACGGCGCCGCCCGGGGTGCCCGGACCGTCCGCGCCGTCCGCGCAGACCCGTTCGGCCGCCTCCAGGCTCGCCCCGCCCGAGAACACCGAGAGCCTCCGCAGCACCGTCCGCTCGGCCTCGCTGAGCAGCTCCCAGCTCCAGTCGACCACCGCACGCAGCGTCTTGTGCCGCGGCAGCGCGGTACGGCTGCCGCTGTTCAGCAGCCGGAACCGGTCGTCGAGCCGGTGGGCCAGCTGGTCGACCGACATCGTACGGAGCCGGGCCGCGGCCAGTTCGATCGCCAGCGGCATCCCGTCCAGCGCCCGGCACACCCGCACCATCGTCGCCAGCGTCCGGGCGTCGGCGCCGCCCCCGGCACCGGCCGCGAGGTCCCGGCGTACCGCCCCGGCCCGGTCCCGCAGCAGCCGGACGGCCGGCGAGGACTCGATCTCCGCCGGGCCCGCGTTCCCCCGCGGCAGGGCCAGCGGTTCGACCGGCCACAGCGCCTCACCGGTGATGCCGAGCGGCTCCCGGCTCGTCGCCAGGATCCGCAGCCGCCGGCACTCGCCGAGCACCCGGTGGGCGAACACCGCCGCGGACTCGATGACGTGCTCGCAGTTGTCCAGGATCAGCAGCGCCTCGCGGTCGCGGACCGCCGCGATGAGCCGCTCCGTCAGCTCCGCGTGGGGAGCCCCGCCGAGCAGGGCGTCCCGCAGGCCCAGCCCGGCGAGCGCCGACTGCGCCACGTCGCCGCCGTCCGCACCGATGGCGGCGAGCTCCACCAGCCAGACCCCGTCCGGCAGTTCGTCGAGCAGGGTGCGCGCGGTCTCCGTGGCCAGCCGGGTCTTCCCGGCTCCGCCCGGTCCGATGAGGGTGGTGAGCCGGTGCTCGGCGACGAGTCCCCGGACCGAGGCGATGTCGGCCGTCCTGCCGACGAAGCTGGTCAGTTCGGCGCGCAGGTTGGTCCTGCGGTCCTCCTCGGGCCGTCCCTCCTCGCGCAGCCCCAGCTCGCCGCGCAGCAGCGCGAGGTGCACGGCGGACAGTTCGGGCGAGGGGTCGGCGCCCAGGGTGTCGGCCAGCGCCTCCCGCGTGCGCTGGTACACCTGCAGCGCCTCGCTGTCGCGACCGGACGCGACGAGGGCGCGCATCAGGGCGCCGACGAGCCGCTCCCGCACCGGGTGCGCGGCCACCAGGTCGGCCAGCTCCGTGACCACCTCCGCGCCCCGCCCGAGGGTGACGTCCGCCTCGGCCCGCTCCTCCGCGGCGGTCAGCCGCAGCGCTTCGAGCCGTACGACGGCGGCGTCGAACGCGGCACTGTCCTGCAGACCGACGTCCTGCAGGGCCGCGCCGCGCCACAACCCGAGTGCCTCGCGCAGCAGCCGCGCCCGCCCGGGGACGTCCCCGGTACGGGCCCGGCCCGCCACGGCGAGCCGTTCGAACCGCACGGCGTCGACGGCGTCGGGTTCCACCGCCAGCCGGTAGCCGTCCGTCAGCCCCTCGACCGCCCCGGCCGGCAGCAGCTTCCGCAACCGGGACACCAGACGCTGCAGGGCGTTCGCCGCGTCGACGGGCGGGTACTCCCCCCAGATCCAGTCGACGAGCACCGCCTTGGGGACCACCCGACCCGGCCTGAGCGCGAGGGCGACGAGCAGCCCGCGCAACCGCGCACCCGGCACGTCGACCGGACCGCCGTCGTCCGCGCGCACCTCCAGTGGGCCCAGCACCCCGATCTGCACCCGCTGATTCTGTCACGGGGTCCTGACGGGCCCCTGTGGCCTGCTGTGTCCCGAGGGGGCAGCTACTCAGCGGGGGTTGAGTACGTGCGCTCTGCCCGGGCGCCGGGGGCGGGCGGGAGGCTGAGGGCATGAGCAGGAGATCGCTGGAAGTCGCTTCCTTCCCGTTGCTGTTTCTCGTATCCGTCGCGGCATGGGCCGCCTGGCTGGGCTGGGACCAGCATCGTGATGTGCAGCCCGACGGGTCGGAGACCGGCCCGTACGGGGCATGGCAGGTGATCGGTCTGGTGCTGACCCTGTCGGTGCCGCTGTACTGGGCGGCGTCCCGGCGCCATGGCGCGGCCGCCGTGCTCGCCACCTCGGCCGGTCTGGCGGCGTCCGCCTGGTACGACTGGTCGGACGACTCCAGCGGTCTCTACGTCATCGGGGTGGGCATGGTCCTGGCCGGAAGTCTCGTCGCGACCACCGTCTTCTGCGCCCTGATCGCCAGCGCGACCGGGCGCGGCCACCGTGGTCGGCCGGCCCAGCGGGGCCGGGCATGAAGGGGGCACCGCTTACGATCCCCGGATGACGTCGAATCGAGCGGCAGCCGCCGGGGCCGGTCTCGCGCGCGTGCTGGCGCACTGCGGGGGCAGCCCCGGCGCGGCCGTGCACCACATAGGCAACGCCATCGCCTCCGCTCCGGAGGACCCCGAGCCGTACGCGGTCCTCGCCGAGCTGTGGGAAACGCAGCGAGCCGCCCTGGAGGGGATCCTCCGGGGCGCCGACTCCCTGCGGTCGGTGCTGGCGTACGCGTACGTCAGCTTCCTGGACGGCGACATGGACGAGGCGGCGATGGCGATGGGCTCGGTCACGGGCGCGCAACCCGCCATCGCCTGGGCCAAGGCCCCCTGGTTCGGGGACCCGCGATTCCTGGGGACGGTGAGCGCCGACGCGCTGGCCGAGGCCGTCATGCGGACGATGGACCACGGCCATGCCCTGGACGGCGACGGCACGCGGGAGGGGCTCGGCCCCTGGTTCCGGGCCGTCGAGGCGGTCTGCGACCGCGAGCCGCTGCCGGAGGCGATGGCCAGGATGGCGATCTTCCTGCGGGCGTGCGGTCTCACCGATGCGTCGTTCGCCCTCTGCGACCGGGCGGACGCCGTCGAGCCGATCATGATGACGGAGGTCGTACGGGCGGGTACCTGGCGCGTGCTGGGCGACCCCGGCCGGACCGCGGCGGCGTTCGAGCGGGCTCTCGCGCTGGACCCCGCGAACTGGTCGCTGTACCTCGACCTGGCCGACGTACACGCCGAGCAGGGCGAATTCGCCTCGGCGGTCCGGCTGGTCGAGCAGGGGCTGGGCCACGAGCCGGCCGAGGTGACGCTGCGTGCGGCCGGTGCCGCGTACCGGGCCCGGCTCGGCGGCTCGCCCGACGACCTGCGCGAACTCGTCCGGCTGGCGCCGGACCTGCCGAACGCCTCGTACCGGCGGGTGCTGATCGAGCAGGCGTGCGCCGGTCCCGGCCTGCCCGCCGAGCTCATCGCGGAGGCCCGCAGCGCCTGCGACCGCCGTCCGGGGGAGTGAGCGGAGGCCCCCCTCCGTCGCGCCCGCCGGGGCGGATTCACTCGCGTGCCCGGCCGGTGGACGTGCGGGGCCGGCGGGTGAGGAGGGTGTGGGCCACGAGGGCGATGATGACGGCCGCCGCCACCAGGCGTACGGCGTTCCACGTCGTCCCTGCCACCGCGCCCTGCAGCGCGGCCTCGACCCGGAGCCGTTGCGTCGATTCGATGAGGGCGATCAACGGGACGAGCAGCCGGAAGGGCAGGCCCCGGAAGCCGCTGTTCCGTGCCATGTTCCCGGCCCATCCCAGGGCAGGGCCCGCGAGGCAGGCGGCGAGGCCCCAGACGAAGGTCTTCGACAGGAAACTGCCCCAGGAGACCTGTCCCGTCCCCCCGGAGGGGTCGTTGAGGTCCGCCGTCAGGTACTCCCCCTGCCCCAGCTTCACGAGGTAGTAGGCGAGCACGGCCACGAGCAGGGTCGCGGCGGCCAGCAGCACCGACTCGGCCTTGGATCTCCTCGTGAGTCCGACGCAGAAGGCGAGGGCCGCCCAGGCCCATCCGGCGGACAGGACGAGGTGTGCCGCGTGGCCCGCCGGGTTTCCGACGGTGCCGAGGAGGGGGGCGAGGGCCCCGAACGTCGCACCGGCCGCCGGCGCGGCGACCGGCGCCAGGATGCGAGAGCGTGAGAGGAGCACGGTGTCCGCTGGGTCCTTTTCGGCGACCGGGTGGCTGAGGCCCTGCCTCTGACCGAGTCTAGGGTGGCTGTCGTCACGGGTGCAGGGCCGGTACCGGCCATAGCTGTGTTTTCCGGCGGCCCGGGCCCCTCCGTGAACGAAGCGTCCGCGGAGGGCCCGGTCCTCATGGCCCGGTGGGGCCGGAATCTCAGTACGTGCCCCAGTACACGTGGCACGTGTACGCGTGGCCCGCCGTGACGTGGGCGTTGGTCCAGCTCCGGGCGTTCGCGTACTTCTTGTCGGTACCGCCGGCGAGGACGGCCGTCGAGGAGTGGTACTTCGACGGGTGGACGTAGTTCGAGTAGCAGGTCTTGAGACCGTTGGAGGCGAGCGCGGTGCCGTAACTCCAGGTGCCGCCGCCCACGTTCTTCACGGTCTGCACCGTGAACGACGAGGAATCGTCGATCGTGATGGTGGCCATGCCCCCTTCCTTGAGGCGGTGGTCTTCCGCGCTGGCCGACGTGGCCGGGACGAGCGCACCGGCCGTCAGGGCCCCCGTGACGGCGGCCAGGGCGAGGGACTTGCCGAGGATCTTCATGAAATCGAATTCTCCTGATCGCGACCGTGTGGACATCCGCGGAATTCCGGTGCCGCGGATGAGGGAACTTCGGAATGTGCGGAGGAGTTGTAGAAATGGTGAAGGTGGTGAAGGCGGCGTGTTCCCGGGTCGGGAATGCCGTCGGCGGCGATATGGCCGCGGGTGAGCCGTGATTTCAGGCGGTGGCGGCGTCCGTGACGGTGTCCGTGACGGCGTCCGTGCTCCGTCGCCCGGGGAGGAGGTCCTCCGCTCTGGGCCGTGCTGGGGGAACGCGGAAGCCGTCCGCCGGTGTCGGCGGCGTGAGCGGCGTGCCGGGGATCTTCATGAACTCGAATTCTCCTGATCGTTGCTGAACAGGGGGCTTCGTGCCCTCCTTTGGGTGCGGAGGGCATGTTCGATTCCTGTGGAACGATACGAATTACTCGTTCCTGATGCAACCTTCACCGGAAAGTGAAGACGCTCATTCCGGTAGCGGTGCATATGGACGCCCGTAACCGGAAGGCAGTTGGCGGTACGGGAGTTCGACGGTGAATTCGGTCGGCTAATGCGGTCCTGCCGAATTGGCCGCCGGACTCCGTTTGTCGGGGGCGCACGCGCGGCGTGATCGGCGGAGACCGGCGGCCCCACCTCCGGAAAGGCGGGGTCGCGCAGCGGTCGGACCCTCCGGCCGAAGGGCCGTCGGGGCCGGTGCGTTTCGGGTCCCCGCGGTGGGAGGGCGGGGACGCTCCGTCGCGATCCCTTCGGGCGCGCGGGCCGGACGAAGCGGAACGTGATCATTCGGTCCGTGGCCGGACCGGTTGGGAACCCGGGCCGCGCGGGGGACGTTGTCCGGGGGTGAGGCGGCCGAAGGCGTCCCGGCGCCGCCGGTCCGCCTCGGCGACGGTGCGACGGCGGCCGAGGGCGGGCGGCCCCGGGGAGAGGTGGTTCCGGTCGGACAGTAGGGTGGGCCGGGTGAACCTTTCTTCCGCGCTTCCGCGTTCCTTCCGGCTGCTCGTCACGGGTGGGGGGACCGGTGGTCACACCTACCCCGCCCTGACCGCCATCCGTACCCTGCAGGGCCGACTCGCGGCCGCCGGCGGCACGCTCGACGTGCTGTGGATCGGGACCGCCGACGGGCTGGAGGCGCGGGTCGCGCCCGCCGAGGGGATCGCGTTCAAGACCGTCGCCACGGGCAAGATCCGCCGCTCGGCGAACCCGCTGAAGATGCTGTCCGCCGCGAACGTCAAGGACATGGCGCGGGTGCCGCTCGGGGTGGCCCAGGCGCGGTCGATCGTGTCCGAGTTCGAGCCCGACGTCGTACTGGCCACCGGCGGGTACGTCGCCGTGCCGGCCGGGCTGGCGGCGCGGCTGTGCAAGCGGCCGCTGGTGCTGCACGAGCAGACCGTGCGCCTCGGCCTGGCCAACCGCAAGCTCGCCGGCTCGGCGACGCGCATCGCCGTGTCCTCCGAGTCCTCGCTGCCCCTGCTGCCGGCCGAGGTGCGCGAGCGCGCGGTCGTCACCGGCAACCCGGTCCGCCCCGAGGTGCTGTCCGGGTTCGGCGACAAGGCCGTGCACGCGCTGAACCTCGTCGGGTTCGACCGCCGGCTGCCGACCGTCTACGTCACCGGCGGCGCGCAGGGCGCCCAGCAGATCAACAACGTGGTGCGCGAGGTGCTCCCGTGGCTGCTGAGCCACGCGAACGTGATCCACCAGTGCGGGCCCGCCAACGTCGACGAGCTCCGCTTCGCCGCTTCCGGGCTGGACCCGGTCCTCGCGGGCCGCTACCACGTCACCGGGTTCATCGGGGCGGAGCTGCCCGACGTCCTGGCCCTCGCCGACGTCGTGATCTCCCGCTCCGGTGCGGGCACCCTCGCCGAGCTGACCGCCCTGGGCAAGCCGGCGGTGTTCGTCCCGCTGGCGACCTCCGCCGGGAACGAGCAGGCGCACAACGCCCAGTACCTCGCGGACGCGGGCGCCGCCGTCGCGCTGCTCGGCGAGGTCACCGCGCAGGGCCTCGCGGAGGCCGTCGGCCCGCTCCTGACCGACGCCAACCGGCGGGCGCAGATGGCCGAGCGGGCCCGGGCGTACGGACGGCCGGACGCCGCGGAGCGCCTCGTGGACGTACTGCTGGCCGCTGCCGGCTCCCACTGATCCGTGCCGGTGTGAGGGGCGCCGCGGCCGTTCGGCCGTCGGCGCCCTTCGCGTCGGCGCACGGTGTTCACGGACCGGGGACGGCGGACCATGTTCCCCGACCGACCGGTATGCCTAGACTGGCCGCTTGTCGATCATGTTACCGATGAGTGTGGAGGAAGATCCCTCATGCGCTATCTCCCCCTGGGCAGTTCAGGTCTCCTGGTCTCCGCCGTCGGCCTCGGCTGCAACAACTTCGGCGCCCGCCTCGACCTCCAGGCCACCCGGGCCGTCGTCGACGCCGCCCTCGACTCCGGGATCACCCTCCTCGACACCGCCGACATCTACGGCGGCCAGGGCGGCTCCGAGCGCCACCTCGGCCAGGTCCTCAAGGGCCGCCGCGACCAGGTGGTCCTCGCCACCAAGTTCGGCTACGCCGGCGTCGACATGGGCTACGGGCCCGCCGCCGGCTCCCGCGGCGGCCGCGCCTACATCCGGCGGGCCGTCGAGGAGTCCCTGCGCCGCCTGGAGACCGACCACATCGACCTCCTCCAGCTGCACAGCCCCGACCCCGCCACCCCCATCGCGGAGACCCTCGCCGCGCTCACCGAGCTCGTCGCCGAGGGCAAGGTCCGCTACATCGGGCACTCCAACCTCAGCGGCTGGCAGCTCGCCGAAGCCGCCCACACCGCCCGCGAGACCGGCGCGGTGCCCTTCGTCTCGGCGCAGAACGAGTGGTCGCTGCTGGAGCGGTCGGCGGAGCGCGAACTGGTCCCCGCCGCCCGCCACTACGGCCTCGGCGTCCTCCCGTACTTCCCCCTCGCCAACGGCCTGCTCACCGGCAAGATCCGCCGCGGCGCGCCCGTCCCGGCCGGCTCCCGCCTCGAAGGCCGCGACGCGTACCTCACCGAGGAGCGCCTCGACACCGTCGAGGCCCTGGCCGCGATCGCCGAGAAGCACGACCGCACCGTGCTGGAGCTCGCCATCGGCTGGCTCTCCGCCCGGCCCGGCTGCGCCTCGGTCATCGCGGGCGCCACCTCCGCCGAGCAGGTACGCGCCAACGCGGCCGCCGGCGCCCGCCCGCTGGAGCCGGAACTGCTGGCCGAGATCGACGCCGTCGCCCAGGCCCACGCCGTATGACCACGCCCCTGCGCTGCGCGGTGCTCGACGACTTCCAGGGGGCGGCCACCACCCTCGCGGACTGGTCGCCGGTCACCGCCCGGGGCGTCGAGGTCGTCGCCTACCGCGACCACCTCGCCGACGAGGACGAACTCGCCGCCCGCCTGGCCGGCTTCGACATCGTCGTCACCCTGCGCGAACGGGTCCCCTTCCCCGCGAGCCTGCTGGAGCGGCTGCCCCGCCTCAGGCTGCTCGTGGCCAGCGGCATGCGCAACTCGGTCATCGACCACGCCGCCGCCGGGCGCGCCGGAGTGACGGTGTGCGGCACCGCCAGCTCCTCCACCCCGCCCGTCGAGCTCACCTGGGCCCTGCTGCTCGGCCTCGCGCGCGGACTCGTCACGGAGAACACCGCCCTGCGCGAGGGCGGCCCATGGCAGCAGACCGTCGGCGCCGACCTGTACGGCCGCCGGCTCGGTCTGCTGGGCCTCGGCAAGACGGGCACCCGGGTGGCCAAGGTCGGCCTCGCCTTCGGCATGGAGGTGACCGCCTGGAGCCAGAACCTCACCAAGGAGCGGGCCGAAGCGGAAGGGGTCGTCCTGGCCCCGTCCAAGGAGGCGCTGCTGTCGGGCAGCGACTTCGTCTCCGTCCACCTCGCCCTCGGCGAGCGCACCCGGGGTCTGATCGGCGCGGCCGAGCTGGCGCTGATGCGGCCGACCGCCTACCTGGTCAACACCTCCCGGTCCGCCATCGTGGACCAGGAGGCGCTGCTGGCGGCCCTGCGGGCGGGCCGCATCGCGGGGGCCGGCCTCGACGTGTTCGACACCGAACCGCTGCCCGCCGGCCACCCGCTGCGCACCGCCCCGAACCTGCTGGCGACCCCGCACCTCGGCTACGTCACCCGGGCCAACTACGCCACGTACTACGGGGAGGCGGTCGAGGACGTCCTCGCCTACCTCGACGGCGCCCCCGTACGCGTCCTGCCCTGAGCGCCACGAGACGCGGCGAGGGCCCTCCCTACCCGGGCTCCTCCTCCGGCGGCGCGGGCGCCGCCCAGGCCCTCCCGGCGGACTCGCCCCTCCCCACCTGTGCGGCG